>JAAYQD010000061.1 GCA_012519465.1 Candidatus Cloacimonadota bacterium | reverse complement strand
GAGGTTGGGGGCGCTCACCTCCACGCGCAAAGGGTGAAAGCCCAGGGTGGGAAAGCGGTGGGTAAATTCCACTTCCTGAGAATCATCCGCTGAGAGCTGTATGGTTCTCGTGGCAAGGGTGCCGCCTTTACTTTTGAGAGTGACGGTGGCGGGACCGCTGTAGTTTTTGGAACTGATGGTGGCTCTGAAGAGATTGGGCTCCCCGCGATAGCCGTGGCGGTTGTTGCGGAGGTTTTCCACCGCCAAATCCATCTGCAGGGTGCTGCTGCTATCGGCAATAGGGCTGAGTGGTACGCCCAATTGGCGCACTATGCTGAGGTCTTCATCACGCAGCCATCCATCTGAAAAGAGCAGTAGGGATTGCACCCGTGAGAGGTCGTAGCGGGAGGCAAGCTCTTTGAGGGCTGGAGCCAGCTGGGTATCCTCCGCGCTTCCCTCCAGTCCGGAGGCAAAGGGGTGTTTGATTACCTTGTAGCCAGCTTTCTTGTAACGCTCCTCCAGGGTCTTGGCTTTATCTTTCATCCATGCCGCCTTGCCATCATTGTGCATACTGCGCGAGGTGTCTGTGAGCAGGATCACTTGCTGGCGCTGCACTTTGTTTTGGATATAGCGGATGATGGGGCTGAAGATAAAGAGCAGCAATATGCTGAGGGTGATGCCGCGCAGGATAGCAAGCAGCCAGATGCGGCTTTTGGGCTGTGCGGGCTGGCTGCGATGGTATAAAAAGGCAGACAATAATACTGCCAGAAGGATAATCAGGGGATATGCGGTCATTAGTATTTGATACGCAGGGATAGCGCCGTGGCTATGCCCTTGGATTTTGAAGAGGGGAAGAGGGAACCAAAGGATTGCACACCGAGGCCCAAGGCTATAACCCTGGTGCGTAATCCTATGCCAAAAGCAGCTTGATAGGGGCCATCGCTGTTTCCGGGAGAAAAACCAAAATAAAGGGGCAGGGCATACAGGGGAGAAAACTCACTCCCAAAGCTGACGCGGCCTACCTTGGAGGTGACTACGGAATCACCAAACCCCTGCACATAATCTATGGACAAATCCACCAGCTTGAGCCTGTAGAGTAATCCCATCCGCATCTCCATGGGCAGCTTGGTGGTGAATGGATCGGCTTGTTCATCCCATTCATCCACCTCAAAGAGATCACTGTCATCATCCAAGTCTGAGATATACACGTTTTCCGCAGAGATGCTATAGTGCAGGTTTTCACGCATCAAGCCCCATCTGATGCCGCCCAAGATATTATCCAGGGTGATGCCGGCATGCAGGTTTTGGATGGGTTCTGATGCAAAGCCAACCATACCCTTGAAACCCAGTCCACCGGCAGAGGCACGCAGGGTAATATCTTGCTTTAGCGAAAGGCCATCATAATTGGAGGTAAAGATACCGCTGTAATGAGCAGTATCCAGCTCTTCCACGCCAAACAGCAGACTGCCAGCCCAGCCAAACCTGATATCAGGGATGGATTCGGGCAGAGGCAAGCGGATATCTCCCATCCCCACAGTTAAGTCTATATACGCCAAAGATTCCAGGTTGGTGTCTTTTTTGCTGAACTCATAATGCTCTTCCTCGTTGCCATACAGCAAGAGATCCAAGTAGCGCTGGGATAGCTTTGCCTTGCCAAACAAGTGTAAGGAGGAGGAAAGTGCCGCATCCCCCATACAGAATCCAACTATACTGCTTTACACCCTGGCGTTGAACCTCAGGCTGCCGTCCATCCTGCTCAGCAGTTCTTCCTTATCGCTTTCGCTAATCTCTTTATTATCCATGATATGGTTGTAATACTTGAGATCAAGGGCGTTGTTGTTGATAGAGATGCCGGTATTGAGGGCAGGCAGCCACAGCTCGCCCATCCGGTTCAAGAGCGCGGGATTCCAATAGTTTGCTTCCACACCGCGTGCGCGCAACATATAGCTATCGGCAAAGAAGATGGGCAGCCCGGCGCTATTTCCAGCCACCAGAGGCAATGCCAAGAGCGCTAAAAGCCCGATAATTAAAAGTCGTCCCACATATCCTCCTTGATGCGCACATTCAGTCTCATCATACTCTTTATATGGATATAATCGGCAGGGGAAGCGGTGACGGTGATGATGCCACTATTGTTAAAGTTAAAGGTCCACAGCAGATGGAGGTTGGCATCGCTGAATAGCTCCATTTCAGCGCGGGAGAGGGAGAGATTGAAAAGCTGATATCCATCCTGTGTCAAATCCGGATGACCGGGATTTTCATCCACCCATTTGTTCGAGCGCAGGGTGAGGCTCTTGTGTATCAGATAGGTGGAGCTGTCTTCATGATCTATAGTATCAGTATCTCCAAAATAGAGATTGGCTGTGAAGCCCAAGGGGATTTTGTTCTTTATCATCAATCCCAGATGTGCATCATTGGCATAGGTGCGAATCAGGTCCCGTTGCTCGTCTGTGAGCTTTAGCTCCATGGGCTTATCCGGAGCTACAGTGGATTCAGTCAGTTCAAAGATAAAAGGGGCATCCGCTTGGTAGCGCAGGCTAATCATGTCGGTCTCACGCACGCTGCCAACTTCTTCCTCGGTACCGCAACAAAGTGTGAAATAAGCGTCTTGCAGGGAGATTTTATCCGGCATTATCTGCATCAATTGGGAGATATTATCTTCAAATATCAATTCCGTAAAGCTGGGTCCCGTCATGGTTCCAGGGTTTATCGTATAAGGATTGTCGTTTTCATCCAAGATGGGCATGCTCAGCTTTTCGCCGGTGCGGCTGTTTTCTGCCAAGAAGCTGCCATGGAAGGTGCAATGGAACCCCAGCTCGTTGGTGATGTATATCTTGAGGCTTGCCTCTTGCAAGCGGATGGCATCCTCTATAACAAAGGGATAATCGATATCGATGAAGGTGGATTCTTCATCCAGCCACACCGTTCTCTCCCTCAGGTGTCCCTGAAACACACGGAAGCATATAGGCTCTGTGATGCCAAGGCTCAGATTGCCAACGGGCACCTTATCCGGCAGAGAGGAGAATATCCTCACGCTCAAATGCAGGCTATCCACGATGACGCCAGAATCCATGCTTCCTATTTTCAAAGACGCCAAAGAGTGCTCCTGCCAGCCACTTTCACCCTGATAAGAGACGCTGAAGGTATCTCCATTGGGAAACCTAAATTCCTCAATGCTGAGCTCTATCAGAGTAACCTCCGGGGCCATATCGCTAAACATCGTTTTCAATACCCCAGTGGCTATTTCCCCATAGCTGACGTCGGTTTTCCCCGCAGAATCAAACAAGGGTACCGCTATATCAGCATTGATGCCGGAAACCAGGGGGATATTATTGGCGCTTATATTAGTAGAAAGCCTTACCAGTCCAAAAGGCGGGGATTCCATGCTGCCGCTGCCGGTAATGGTGAGGATATCGTTGTCATCCGTGATGATATTCACGCTATCCACCAGGTCTGACACGAAAAAGGATCTG
>JAAYQD010000060.1 GCA_012519465.1 Candidatus Cloacimonadota bacterium | reverse complement strand
TGGCGATATTGGCAGGACCCAGCTCTGTGGTCACCTCGTTGCTCAAGCCGGAGTATTCATCGTTTTTATCCTTGGCACGGATGGCAAAATAGTATGTATTCAGATGGTTAAGCCCTGTTACAGTTACAGATTCGATGGCTTGGGAAGCCAGGGTTTGGTTGTTATTTCTGCTGAAGATTTGATAGTTATCCGTGCCAATCGGCTCTGTGGCATACAGGATTTCATAGGTTTCAAAATCATAAGCCGAGCTCTTTTCCCAAGAGAGATCCACCTTGTTTTGATATACGTTGTGCACAGTAAGATTGGTGGGTGTGGTGGGCGGCACTCCGTCATTCATTTCAAAGAGATCATCCAACACAGCTTCCAGATGATAGATCCAAGGGGAATAATACTGCATAAAACGGGTGAAGAGATTGTCAAAATCCCATCTTTGGGTGGCTTCATCCCAGCCAAAAAACCAATGATAGTTATTCTCCGTTTGCTCGTAACAATTGGGCAATTCATCCATTTCTATATGGAAAAATGGATCGTAGGAATCATAGTCGTTCCAGCCACTTAAGGTATAATTCATTTGCTGACTATTGGCATATCCAGGCAAGTCTATGGCGTCATTCACCACCACCTCATGCTCACCATCAGTCCAAATAAAATCATGGATATTGTAGTACACACTATAAAAGTCATTCAGATACACGTCTTCATGAATGCCAATGGTATTGGCGGGAATCACCAAATATGGTGCCTGATGTATCATATCATTTCTCAGATCGGAAAGGTCACGAATAGGCAGGTTGGGGCACAACCTGGCATTGCCGGCAGAGATCTGGCAGTTTGGATAGCCTACGTGACGGTTCCAGTCATAGGAGTGAATCTGTATGCTAAACTCTCGCTGGCCATAGAGATCGCGGATTTGATCCACAAACTTATAGTAGGCATAGTTGAAGGGATGATTGGCAACACGCGTGGGGTCAGATAGGGATTTGGCATTGGTATAAGAGCCCACATTGGTCCATTTCACTTCCCGTCCGGTGCCGCTGATAATCATGAACCTGGCATCCCACACCTCCAAGCCGAATGCACTCATTGCCGGAGTGTCAAAATCATCACAGGGGTGGGGGGTGGTGATGATGATGGGGCGCGTGGCATCAGGATTGTAAACATACAAGCCCCAACCCCAGTCAAAGGCACCTATTTCATCATCATAGGTATCCTCAGGAGTGCCATTATCATCATAATAGCTCATATCAGGGATTTCACGCAGCATATAATATGTTCTGCCGGTATCGGTGTCGTTAAATTGCACCAGCTGGTATGGGAATCCAGCACTCTGGATCAAAGTTTCAGCTTCATCCCATTCCTGCTCCAAAAACAGATCGATCAGGTTTTTCCATTGGACGGTTTGTGAAGATGTGATGGTTTTGTAATCTCCAAAGCCGTTGGTCTGCCTGTCATAGGGTGCGTAGATATTGTAATTTTGGATGGCAATTCCCTCTGCAATATCAGAAATCCAGTTATCATAATCGCAGGCTGGCTCTGTGCCATAAAGAAAGTTTTTGAATGAAGCTGTTTCCACCATAATGGCAGAAGCCATGCTTATTCCAAGAGCTATGATTAAGATCAAAATAGTCTTGCGCATCGGATACTCCAATGATAGGTATTTTTCATTAAGACAAAGCAATATCAAAGGGGCTTATCGGTCAAGCTATTTTTTCTTATCTCTCTCCTAATTCTCCTCCAAAAGCATTATCGGCATACACCAAAATGGGTTTACCACATAGTATATTCTACCACTTCAGAGTCAACCCTTGCCCATTAGCCTCCCTTGTACCACCCTTGTCTCACCCTTGCCGAGACAAAGGAGAGACAAGGGTGGTTAATAAGGAAGAGGTGGGCAAAACAACACAAAGAAAAAGCATGCTTTGATGGTGCTTGACAGAATTATCCCCCTATCTACTTTTGGATTAAATACAATTGAGGTTAGGAATATGAAGCAACACAATATTTGTGCCTGGGTAGGCAAAGAGCCTCTGATGTTAGCATATCACGAGGATGAATGGGGGGTTCCCACCACTGATGACAGAGTATTCTTTGAGCATATCGTATTGGATACCTTCCAGGCGGGGCTCAGCTGGACTATTATCATGAAAAAGAGAGCCCGTTTTAAAGAGGCATTGGACAATTTTGATCCCAGTTTGATAGCCCAATATGATGAATCCAAACTGGAGGAATTGATCCTGGATGAAGGGATGATTCGCAATCGGCGCAAGTTTGAAGCCACCATCAATAATGCCCAGCGCTTTTTGGAGATTCAAAAGGAATTTGGCAGCTTTACCAAATTTATCTGGAGCTTTGTGGATAATAAGCCCATCGTCAATCAATGGCAGCAGCCAGAGGAAGTTCCCGCCTTTTCAGATGCATCCACCGCCCTCAGCAAGGAGCTGAAGAAAAGAGGAATGATCTTTATGGGTCCCACCACCTGTTATGCCATTATGCAGGCTACAGGCTTGATAAACGATCACCTGGTAGGCTGTCACAGACATCCTATTTTGGCTGATATGGCTCTAAAGTTTAAGCTCCCCTAAAAAGGCAGCGCTTGACACAAAACCGCTATTTTAGAGTGTTGTATCTATAATACATCATATTTATAAAGGAAAAAATGGAAAAAGCCATTGTATTACTGAGCGGAGGCTTGGATAGTTTGGTGACCGCTGCCGTGGCTGCCACACAGTGTGGGGAATTGTATTTTTTGCACGTCTCTTACGGACAAAGAACCCAGGCGAGGGAACTGCAAAGCTTTACCGATATCAGCCGTCATTACCAGCCTATGCAAACAAAGGTACTGGATTGGAGATGGCTGGCAGAGCTGGGTGGTTCACGGCTCACGGATGCCTCTTATCAGCCTGCAAAGAGTCAAAAGCAGCAGGACTTCCCCGATACCTACGTTCCCTTCCGCAATGCCACCCTGCTGTGTGCAGCCGTAGCCTGGGCGGAGGTGGTGCAGGCAAACCGCATCTATATAGGTGCCGTGGAGGAAGATAGCTCGGGGTATCCGGATTGCCGCAAGATATTCTTTGAAGCTATGCAAAAGACCATAGAAACAGGCAGTGGCAACAACCCTCCCATCAGCATCCACACTCCGGTGATTGATTTGCACAAATCCGAAATTGTGGCTTTGGGCATGAAGCTGAAGGCACCCTTTGAATTGTCTTGGAGCTGCTATTTTGCATCGGATGAGGCATGTGGGAAGTGTGACAGCTGCCTTTTGAGGCTCAATGCCTTCAGCCAGGCTGGCTTTACAGACCCGATAAAATACCGTAGGAACTATATATGAAAAAGAACATCCTCATTATTCTCACGGGCGGCACCATCGGAATGAAGGAATCCGGCAATCTGGGCGTGGTTCCCAGCAATGAATTGGTAGATTTTCTCAGGCAGTTTCCCCAGCTGATCAGCGTTGCCAATGTGGATGTGTTGGAGTTTTTGAATGTTCCCAGTCCCCACATGACGCCAGACACCATGCTGGAGCTGGCAAAGCTGATCGATTGTAAAGGAGCATCTTACGACGGAGTGGTGATCACCCACGGCACAGATACCCTGGAAGAGACAGCATTTTTGTGTGATCTGGTGCTCACCACGCGCAAGCCAATCGTATTCACAGCCGCCATGCGCAGTGGCAGCGAACTGGGCTTGGATGGACCGCGTAATATCATCGATGCCGTGCGCGTTGCCAGCCACCATGAATCTGCTGACAAGGGGGTTTTGGTGGTGATGAACGACGAGATCCATACCGCCCGCGATGTGGTGAAATCCGATACGGGAAAGATAGATTCCTTCACCTCTCCCGGCTATGGTCCCCTGGGCTTTGTGGATCCTGATATCGTGGTGTATCATCATGCCACACTGTATCGGGAAAACGTGTGGACAGAACAGCTGGACACCCGGGTAGACCTAATTAAGGCTGTGGCAGGCATGGATGGACGCCATATCGATACCAGCGTGCAAAGCGGTGCCCGCGCCATCGTGATCGAGGCGATGGGGCGTGGCAATCTGCCATTGGAGCCCTTGCCCTCCATCAAGGCTGCCCTGGACAAGGGGATATTGGTGGTGATAGCCACGCGCGCCGTCACAGGCAGAGTGTTGCCAGAATATGGCTATGAAGGCGGCGGCAAACACCTGCAGGATATGGGTGCCCTCTTGGCTGGAGACCTGCAGGGCCTGAAGGTGAGGCTGAAACTGATGGCACTGTTTGGCAAATATGAGGATGCCGAAACGGTGCGGCGCTTCTTTTTGCAAACCAGAGATTAGTTATATTAGGGGATTGAGGGATGAGAATAGCCATTTTGGGACCAGCGCCACCCTATAAGGGCGGGATTTCGCAATTTGCGCTCAGCCTGGCAGAGACTTTTCTGCAGGAAGGGCATACGGTAAAACTCTTTGGCTTTGAAAAGCAGTACCCACAGCTGATCTTCCCCGGTAAAACACAAACTGCAGATTTCAAGGTGGATCCGCAGCTGGAAATCATCAATTCTTTTACTCCCTATTTGCCTTGGACATGGATAAATGCTGTGAAGGCAATCAAAGATTATGCTCCGGATTTCCTCATCATCTCCTATTTTCTGCCCTTTTTTGCCCCCTCCTACATCCATATCTGTAAGAAACTGCCCCAATTGCGCAAGATCGCCCTGGTGCACAACCTTCTCCCCCATGAAAGAATGCCGGGGGCAAAGACCTTTGCAAGGCTGCTACTCAAACAATGCCAGATGAGCGTGTGCCTCTCGCAAACTGTGTTTGATGAACTCAAAGG
>JAAYQD010000059.1 GCA_012519465.1 Candidatus Cloacimonadota bacterium | reverse complement strand
TGCCGAGGAAGGCTGGCTGGATCACCCTGTCACCAAGGCGATAGCCGCAGAATATCTTGGCTTTTTCCAAGACAAAGATATCGATACCCTTGTGCTGGGCTGCACCCATTACCCGCTTCTGGCGCCTGTGATCCAAGAGGTGATGGGAGAAAATACACGCCTGGTGGATAGCGCCCAGGCCATCACTACCCATCTTGGGACGCTTCTTACTGATGAAGAAGAGACTCAGGCTGGCACAAACAGCTTTTTCGTGAGCGATAATGAACAGAAATTCTCAAGCATTGCCTCGCGCATTCTGGGATACGAAATCACCCAGCTCAAACGTGTGCGCATGTTTGAAAGCTGGTTTGCAGAAGAATAAATTAAACATATAAAGGATGTAATTATGGAACCCTTAGTTTTGACAGCAGCAATCACCGGAGCCGAAACCACACGGGAAGCTCAACCCAATCTTCCCATCACCCCTGAAGAGCAGGCAGCCGAAGCCAAGGCATGTTACGAAGCCGGAGCCAAGGTAATTCACCTGCACGTACGTGAAGATGATGGCACCCCCAGCCAAAGGTTGGATCGCTTCAAAGAATCAATCGAAGCCATCCGGGCAGCCGTCCCCGATATTATTATCCAGATCAGCACTGGCGGTGCCGTGGGAGAACCTTTCGAGAAAAGACTGGCACCCCTCGCCCTCAAGCCCGATATGGGCACCCTCAATGCCGGCACCCTCAATTTTGGCGATGATATCTTTATCAATCATCCTCATGATATCGTCCGCCTGGCAGAAGCCTTCAAGGAATATAACGTTGTCCCCGAAGTGGAAGTGTATGAATCCGGCATGATCGATTATGTGGCGCGCCTTGTGAAAAGAGGCGTTATCACCCAAACCCCCTTGCACGTCCAATTTGTGTTGGGCGTTCCCGGAGGGATGAGCGGCAAGCCCGCAAACGTGTTGTATATGGCACAGCATTTGGCAGAAGAGATCCCCGGAGCCACCTGGGCAGTTGCCGGCATCGGCCGTTGGCACATCCCCGCATCCATGATGGCGATGACCCTTGGCGGTCATATCCGTGTTGGTTTTGAAGACAATATTTTCTATCACAAAGGCGTGATTGCCGAAAGTAACGCCCAGCTGGTAGCCCGCATGGCACGCATTGCTGAGGAAATCGGCAGGCCTTTGGCAACCATGGCAGAGGCAAGAGCAATTCTCGGATTGAAATAGAGGTAACAATGATATTGAGCGAAAACGCTCTTTTAGTGCTGGAAAAGCGCTACTTTAAAAAAGACGAAGCTGGCAATATCATTGAAGATTGGAATGCTTTGATCACCCGCGTGGCGAGTAATATCGCCCAGGGTGATCAGAGTAAGCAAGATGAATACAGGGAGCTCTTGGCTTCCGGAAAGTTTTTGCCCAATTCCCCTACCTTGATGAATGCAGGCAACGATCTGCAACAGCTTTCCGCCTGTTTTGTGCTGCCCATCGAAGATAGCATGGAAAGCATCTTTGAGACCCTGAAGAATGCCGCCCTTATCCACAAAAGTGGCGGCGGCACCGGCTTTTCCTTCAGTCGGCTCAGGGAAGCCAATTCCCGCGTGCGCTCCACCAACGGAGTATCCAGCGGTCCGCTATCCTTCCTCAGAGTTTTCAATGCTGCCACGGATGCCGTAAAGCAAGGCGGCACCAGGCGTGGCGCCAATATGGCTATTCTGGACGTCAGCCACCCGCAAATCCTGGAATTTATCACCGCCAAGGCTGATACCCGCGAACTTACCAATTTCAACCTCAGCGTGGGCATCACCGAGGAATTTATGCAAGCGGTGAAAGATGACGAGGAATA
>JAAYQD010000058.1 GCA_012519465.1 Candidatus Cloacimonadota bacterium | reverse complement strand
AGGGCTCAAAGCGTAGCAGCTTCATCTCCGCCTGGTACAGCTTGGATTCTGGCAAGGCGGTGCTCAGTAGCGTCTTACCCAGATTGGAAAGGATATCAAGGCTGGGCTTGCCTTTGCTGTGGCTGGCAAATTGCCTAAAGAAATCCCGCGGCTTTCCGCTTCTGAGGGAATCCGCCATAAAGCGGTATTGAGCATGCCGGTAGCCACCGAAGATTTCATCGCAGCCCTGACCTCCCAGTAATACCTTCACATTGTGGGATGCCGCCAGTTTCATAACGGCGGATTGTGCCGCACAGCCAGCCCCCAGGGGGAGATCATTGTACCAAGTACCATCAACGAGGTCTTGCCAAGCCTGCTCTGCGGTGGGGGAGACAAGGTGGTTGTCACAGCCGCAATGTTGTGTAACGATGTCTATCCACTTCCTTTCATCCAGCTGTGGATGATCTGCAAAGTAAGAGGAGAAGGTGGGCACTGGCTTCTGCCTCATCTGTTGGAAGGCACACACGATGGCGGTGGAATCCATGCCTCCGGAAAGCCCTGCACCCAATGCCTGTGTATCACGGCTGCGTATATGGATGCTATCCCACAACAGCTCCTGATACTGCCGGCTGGCATCCTCAAAGCTGAATTCCAGTTTGCCAAACAACTCTGGATGCAAACTATAATAATGCTGGGTGTGCAGACGGGCATCCTTGATATACAGATTCTCACCGGGCTGCAGGCATTTGATCCCCTGCCAGGGCGTCTCATCACGATAGTTGAGCATGGCATTGATCTTCATCATGCGGCGCAGCATGGGCAGGTTTAGCTGTTGATTGCCAAGGAAGGGCAGGAGCTGCTTGATCTCATTGCCAAAGAAGAAGATACCATCCTGCAATAGATAATAAAAAGGCTGGATGCCAAAGCGGTCGCGACTGCAAAACAGGCTGCCATCCCTTGCATCCCAGAGGGCAAAAGCCCAATCCCCATTAAAGTACTCCAAACACTGCTTTTGCCACACGGAGTATGCCTTCAAAACCAGCTCTGCATCGCTATTGCCCTCAAAGGCGCCACCCATGGCTTCCAGCAGCTGGCGCAATTCATTACGATTGTAGATATTACCGGCAAATACGATATGTAGCCCCATCTTGGCACTGCTGATATGACGGCAGCCATCCGCACCCTCTGTGTTGGTAAACAAAGAGCGCATGCCCATCCCTAACCTCAGCATCAGATCATCGGGCAGAAGGGGATGTTTGGAGGGGGTTTGGGAATCAAATCCAGAGTGGATTGTTGCCGTTTTGCCAGATGCAGGAAAGGCGATGAAAGCCTCATCATCAGAGCCCCGGTGCCTTATGGAGTGATGCATCTCTTTCAGCATGCGCGCGGGCAGGCTGCGCGAATCATCAAATGCAAATATTCCAGATATTCCGCTCATAAAGATATGCCCGCTTGCCGCAAGGAAAGCTGATTGGCAACCCTTTTCACAGTTGTCTCAAATCGCCTGGCTGAGATGTGAGCCCAGAATAGATAAACCCTGTACAGATAAGGTTTAATCTTATATTGGCGGCATTTCGGCGCTGAGCAACAAAAAGGCCTTTACCACGATTGCCAAGAGCGCTAAGATCACGGTGAAGATGCCGATGATCCTACCATAACCGGTGAGGTCGCTACCTTTTGCTTCCATCAAGCCGGCGTTTATCTGGCGCAGGTCTTGGTTTCCCAAGTACCAGGCAATCGCCCCTGTTATTCCCATGGTAAAGAATCCCAGTATCCCCAAAAACAGGATCAATGCACCCCTGTGTGGCAGTGGCGGCTGATCCAGCGGAGGATCGAAAGGGTTTTGAAATTCTTGTTTTCTCATCAGATTCAAAGATAGGGAGGGACCACGCAGGGCCCCTCCGCATTGGAAATTATGCCAAACTCGGGATCATTCCACCGATCAGGAAACAGGATGCAAAAGCGATAATGGCATAGAGTTCGGGCAACACACCCAAGATCAGGGTGTTTGTGAACACGTCATTACCATTGCCCATGCTTTCGATACCGTTGGAAACGATCTTGGCTTGATAGATGGCGGAAAGATATCCCACCGTGCCCATTATCAATCCGGCACCAAAGATGGCGCTGGCTTGTAAAAGGGTGATCGCTGGGTTGATATGGGTTTGCAGGATAAAGAAGGCACCAAAACCATAGAGCCCCTGAGTACCGGGCATGGCGCTCAGGATGAGGCAGTATGGAAAGATGTCGTCACGTTT
>JAAYQD010000057.1 GCA_012519465.1 Candidatus Cloacimonadota bacterium | reverse complement strand
TCTGTCTACTGGTCCTGCCCCGCTTTCTTTTTGACTGTATTTCCTTCACAGAGTGTTTCATTTTTCGCTTGCCTAAATTGTCTGTGAAAAAATAGTGGATTTCAATGTGAAAAACAGTGCAGGGTTTGCCTGCCCTACTGGTAATATAACAAAAGAATATCCTTGGCAAAGCTTCTTGTATATTAGCTTTTTGCCATAATAGGGGAAAGATGAAACGACTTTTAATACTACTCTTGGCTTTACCGCTTGTGCTGATGGCGCAAGAGTATAGCCTGGATGAACTTATCGAAGTGGGCATGCAAAAGGGATGGGATGCCCAGCGCAGTCAACTGCAATTGGAGAGCAGCGCCTCCCAACTAAGCAGTGCCACCTGGAACCTGGTTCCGGATGCGGATTTGAGCTATGGCTTGAATTACGATTTGCATAACAAAGGGCCGGGTGCAGACCTCACCAACAGCTTCCGGTTCAGCATCAGCAAGACGATCAGCCTCAATGATGCCGCTTGGTTCAATTACAAGCAGGCAAAGATAGGCAAAGACAAGGCGGAGCTCACCTATGAAAGCTCCATCTCCGCCTATGCTTTCAGCGTGTTTGAGGCATATCTGAAGGTATTGAGCGCCCAAAAACAGCTGGTTTCCCTGCAGGAAAACCTGGCGATTCAAACCCGCGTGTGGCAACAGGCGCAGGTATTGAGGCAATTGGGCAAGAATACGGAATTTGACGTAAAGCAAAGCGAAATTGCCGTGATGAATTCCAATATCAGCATCATGCAGCTGGAAAATACCATCCGTTCCAATCGCGAACAGCTCTTTGGCTTGGTTCAGGTGGAGGATGAGGGTTATCCCTTGACAGACCTGGAGGCGGCAGAGGACTATCAAATCCCAGAGCTTGATCCCGATAGCATCAACCAAATCAGAATCCTCAAAGAAGAGATCAGAAGCACAAATCTTAGCCAAAAGCAGAGTTCCTTGGGTTTTTGGCCCCAGTTGAGCTTGGGCTACAGCCTGGTGCGCAATGCCGGGGGTGACAATTTTTCCTTTGATAGATACAGCACCAATCATGGTGTATCCCTCAATCTCAGCTACTCCCTGTGGAATTACTTCCGGCAGGGAAGCAGCCACAAACGCAGCAATATCAGCCTGCGCATGGCAGAGCTCTCACTTTTGGATAAGGTGGATGACATCCGCCGCCAATATCAAAACGCCAGTCAGGAGCTGGAATATCTGATCCGTCTGGATGAATTGTATCAGGAAAAGCTGGATCAATCCAGCCGTCAGATCAATATTGCCGAAGAGCGCTACCGCCTGGGGCTGATAGACCTCTTGGAATTGGATAAGACCCGCACCGATTATATAGATGCCGATATTGCATACAACGCCAATCGTTATCAGATCTTGGCAAAGCAGGAAAGCCTGAACTTTCTTTTGTCTCAAAAAATCCTTGGAAAATGGTAGGAGCCATACAACAAATGAAAAAATACATCAAATACATCGTCATTGCCATCATCCTCATCGCCCTCATCTTTGGCTATATGAGCTGTCGCAAAAAGAAAAACCGCCCGGAATGGCGCACAGACACCACGTCATTTGGCAATATCCGGGAAGTGGTGACCGCCACTGGCTCGCTTAATCCCTATGTTTTGGTGGAAGTGGGTACAGAGGTATCCGGAAAGATAGAAAAGCTTTACAAAGACTTTAACGATAACGTGAAAAGAGGCGAGCTTTTGGCAACCTTGGATACGGAACTGCTGAGAACAGCACTGGAATCCTCACGAGCCGAACTCACCAAAGCACAGACCTCACAGGCAGAAGCAAAGCTGGATCATGACAACCTTGTGGAACTGGTAAAACACGGTATGGCAGCGGAATATGAATTGAGGAAGGCGGAATTTCGCATGCAACAAGCCCAGCAAAGCCTTGCCACTGCCAGATTGAACCTGCAACGCGCCCAAAAGAATCTGGATAATGCCTATATCAAATCACCCATCGACGGCGTGATCGTGGGACGCAGCGTGGACGAAGGGCAGACCGTGGCTGCCAGCCTGAATGCACCGACACTCTTCAAAATTGCCAACAACCTGGATAAAATGCAAATCACTGCCAACGTGGACGAAGCCGATATCGGCAGGATAAAAGTGGGATTGCCCGTGGAATTTAGCGTGGATGCCTATACCACGATGGCGTTTACGGGAGAGGTGCAACAGATTCGCCTCAATCCTGTCACAGAACAAAACGTGGTGAGCTATAGCGTAATCATCGATGCAGACAATCCCGGACGCGTGCTTTTGCCCGGAATGACCACCAACGTCACCATCATCGTCAAATCCCGTGAAAATGCGATGCGCATCCCTGAAACAGCCACCCGCTTTCGTGCTTCCAATGAATTGTGGAGCCTCTTTGGGCTGAAATGGGATGATGAATCGATGCAAAAAGAGCGTGAAAAGGCGATGGAAGAATTGCAGAAAGAGATTGCGAGTGCACTTGAAGCCCAGAGCGAAAACACCCCGGACAATGGTGAAGCCAAAGCAGAACAAGGCGAATCTGCACCGCGCACGGGCAGAGGCGGCGGACAGGGCAGACAAGGCGGTCAGGGCGGCATGCAAGCTTCTGGCGGTGGAATGCCCTCAGGCGGGCGTGGCATGATGGGCATGGGCGGAGCTGGCATGATGGGCATGGGAGGCCGCGGCACTTCAATGGCATCG
>JAAYQD010000056.1 GCA_012519465.1 Candidatus Cloacimonadota bacterium | reverse complement strand
CGGAATGCCTCCATAAATTCTGCCCTGCCCTCTCCCTGCAGCCCCAAGGTGTGCATCATCAGATAGATGGCATCGTTTGTATAACTGCCTCCCGGCCAGTTGATTACATAGTCATTCATCAGGCTGTCTGCCACCTCCATATTATCCGCGAGCAGAGCTGCCAAAAAGGCAAAATACTCCTTTTCCTCCCGCAAGCTATTCTCCGTCACCGTGCCCAAAAGGCTGGTTGCCGCTGGATAATCACGTGCCAGGATTTGCAGGCGGGCTGCCTCCAAATCACACTGCTGGTTTTCCAGTTGGTTGCGGGCAAATTCCTTGGTCTGTTGCACCCAGGATAATGCCAGGAGGGGATCACGGCTGGTGATGAGGCTCAGCTTGGCTTTCAGCTGCCGCACCTGATACCCCACACCACTGCGCCAACGATTGCCAGGCAGATTGAAGAGGGAATCCGCTATCACCACATTCACCAGGCTATCCGCCAAAGCGTAGTGTTGGTTACGGACGCCAATCTGTGCCTGATTGTAGATATACTGCATCTTGCGAAAGATATCCGCCTCCGTTTCTGCCAACCACTCATAAGCCAAAACCGCTATATCATCGTTGAAATTGCGCATCTGCTCATTGGCAAAATTGTGCATCTTATCACGCCCCATTTCCGCAAGATGCACCAGGGCTTCCTGGTGCATCTTGCGGCTCACCAGTGTGCTTGCCAAAAGCTCTCTCATCACAGGCACGCCCGTTTTGGCGGCTTCTCTGATCTGCTCGATGCGTGTGCTGTCTGCATCCAAGATTTGCTTACATTGGTTGTTCACAAAATACAGATTGCCGGGGTTTTTCTCCAGCCAGCGCAGATACTCTGCCATCGCCAGATCATAACGCTGAAAAGCCAGCGCTGCATTGGCATATTCCAAGGTAAATAAATCCGGATTGCCAAAGCTGCTGCGTCCCATCTCGTAGAGCTCTAAAACCTGATCAAAAAAGCCTCTCCGCTGAAAATGAGAGGCAAGGGTGCGATAACGGTTTTGATCATTAGGATTTAGCTGCAGGCTCTGCATTGCCTTTGCCCAGGCCTCTTCCGCCCTGCCACGGTGCACCAGGATCTGGATTTCATGATCCAGAATAGTGATGGGCGTCAAATGCCTGGCATATTCGCTCAAAACCGCCTCCGCCTTGTCCACATCCCCCGTTGCATAGGAGATATTGAGCAGTTGCAGGATGGAGTGCTGGTCTGATTCCCATTTTTGCAGGATCTGACGGTAGAGCTGTTCCGCCTGGGCATACTGTCTGGAATTATAGAGGTTGGTTGCCTGTTGAGTGAGGATTGCCTTCTCGTCGTATTGACCCCAAAGCATTATAGCGCATAAGCTAAGGATCAGGATGCTAAGGCTATGCTTGAGATTCATCGTTATAACCCTGTATCACTAAGATATCTTAAATACTTGATGATGAGCTGCTGATAGGCAGGCGGCAAGCTCTTGTAGCTATCATCCAAAAGGGCTGCCCGGCGTAATTCCTGGAGGTCTATCTCCCCTGCTTGACCGGGGAATTGCTGTTGGGCTGTTTCGCCTTTGCGCTTTTGGGTGGTATCCCGTTTATTGATGGAGCGTTGGGCATCCAACAGCCTGGAGATGATATTCTCCTGACGGCGCAGGAGGTCTTGACTGAGCTGATTGCTGCGCAATTGCCTCGCCACCGCCTCCGCTTCCTCGATGATCTGTTTGATGGCATTCCCCTGCTTTTGGGCTTCCGGATCGTTTTGCAGTGCGCGCTTCAGGTTATCCGCCAGCCTCTGTTGATCGGCCGCCAGCTTTTGGATTTGCTGTTGCATGGCGGCATCCATCCTGCCCCCTTGCTGCTGCAATTGCATCATCAGCTGTTGGGTAAGCATCTGCATCGCCATCTGCTCCTGTCCCATCTGTTGCAGCATCTGCATCAGGGATTCCATGCCTCCGCCTCCGCCCCCGGAGGAAGAGTCGTTCAGCGCCTGCATCAGGTCATACACCATCAGGTTCAAGCCCTTTTGGATAGTCTTCATATGCTCTGGCAGACGATAATACTGCATCTCGCTCACATTGATAAAGATATCACGATAGGCACGGTTTGTATCAGACAAATCCATATAGAATTTGGGAGGCACAAAGAGCGTCATCTGGGGCGTGGCAAAGAGCTTGTTTACCAATATCTGCAAGCCATCGTATTGGGCGATCAGCTCTTGCATGATGGGGAAGGGATCGTCACCCATCCTGCCATGCAGGGATTCATGATTTTTGGAAAAGATGAGCAGCTCACGGATGGCGGTCTGCATTGCCTGGCTGATTTCCCGCTGACTGCCCCCGCCCATAGACTGCTTCATTTCGCCCAATTTCATGGTAAAACGGCGCATTTTCTCCAGTGCCGCACTCTGACTCTGCATAGAGCTTTGCGGCTTGTTTTGACGCATGGATTGGGCGCTGGAGCTCATATCGTCCTCAGGCCGGCTCTGTTTCATATCCTGCATCAGGTCTTGCAGCTGTTGCATCACTTCCTTATCGCGTTGGGGATCCAGCATTTTGGATAGGTTTTCCAGCTCTTTTTTCAATTCGTCATAACGCTCGCGGATATTATCCTGATCCGCTGCCAGGCTCTGGGGATTTTGTTTGGAATCAGCCGTTTTATCCTGGAGAGCGGCTTGGGATTTCTCTATTTCCTGAGAGATTTGCAGGGCTTTTTCCACTGCCTGCTCTTTTTTGATGCTCTCCAAAAGCTGCAAGGTCTGATCTATGCGCTGGGCAAAATCCTCCATGGAAAACTTGAATTCCTCCATCGCCTTCAGCAGGTCTTGCGGATTCATATTTTCCAGGGCATCTTGGAATTTATCCATGGCGGCGCGCAGCTCATCGTTGGAAATCTCCTCCATCAGCTCCTGTATCTTCTGCATCTTTTGCAGGGTTTCCGCGGAAAGCGCCTCGTTATTGTGCAGTCTATCAATGAGATCCTGAAAATCCTGGGCGATGTTATCCACGTTTTCCGCCAGCTCCTCCTGCTGTTGCAGGATGTCTTCCAACTGTTTCTTATCCTGCCAGCTGGGGTCTGGCTCCTTGAGCAGTTCGCGTCGTTTTTGTTCAAATTCCTTTTGCAAATCTCGGGTTTGCTCCAGGGATTGCTGCAGTTCAGAGGTCTTCAGGCTTTCCTGCCTCTGTATCTCCTCATAGATCTCGGCAATGGAGGGGAAGCGTGCCACATAGCGCGCACTCTCTGCTTTTTGACGGTCTGGAGAATTGTCCCACACCTGCGCCCAATAAGTCACGCGGTCACCGGGGAAGAGGTCAAATGGTTTGAGGTCAAAGAGATAATCCTGATTGTGCACCTTGCTGGGGATGATGCTCCTGATCTTCACTTCCTGCACGGGGGAATCGTTGATATGATAGCGCAGGCTGAGGTCTTTGAGCCCAAAATCGTCATTGGCACTGATGATGAGGGGCAGCTTCATCCGTTGATCCAGGGTGGTATCCTCTCCGGGGAAGAGGATTTTCACCTCCGGCGGCAGATCTGCCAAAACCTGTATGCTCTTTTCTTCCGGACGGTTACGGCGTCCCAATGCATCGTTTAGCTCCAGATGCCAAGTGGTGGGCTGATCTACCCTCAATTGCAGGCTAAAGCTATTGCCATCCCCCTGCAAATCCAGCGTCTTACCATCGGCAAAGCGCATCTGAGCGTTCTTCACCGGGATATTGGTGTGGATATTCAGATTCACCATTGTATGGCGATATGCCTCGATATTGCCCAAAGAAAGCGTGTCCGTGCGTGCCGGCAGCCCTGTATGGGGCGGATATTGATAGCGCACTTCCCAGCGGCGCACGTAGGGTTCGTCCAGACATTTCACGCGGAAAGTATCGGATTTTGCCACCTCGTTTGCCACATAATATTCGATGTCATCTTCCAGCGAGGCAAAGCGATAGCGG
>JAAYQD010000003.1 GCA_012519465.1 Candidatus Cloacimonadota bacterium | reverse complement strand
GCTATATATATCTACAGGGATCTGCCCTTCTTCCCCATGAGATACCGTTGTGATGTGGTTGTGATGCCCAGCAAACCGCTGGGCATCACAACCACATCACAACGGTATCAAACAGGTAGCGGTCTGCCAAATACATAAAACTCTTGACATCAAGGCAAGGAAATTAAACATTACCACATATACTGCACTTATCAGATAGCAAGCTATTGCAAACATTCTTGAAAGCCGCTTATCTTGCTGTAACCAAGGAGGTTAAATGCGCAAGTGTCTAAGCCTGTTGTTGGTGTTTCTTACCCTATCAGCAGCCCTCGCAGCCCAAGATTTTTACGACATCGATACGGTGAATGAAATCCGTCTTTACTTTGCCCAAGACAATTGGAGGCAAATCCTCAAGAATCTCTATGCCCAGGGAAAGGAGCGGCTGGTGGGCAATGCCGTGATCAACGGTGTGCCCTTCGACAGCGTGGGCGTGCGCTTCAAGGGAAACAGCTCTTACAGCCCAAACCGCATCAAAAACCCCTTCAATATCAAACTGGATCACATCATCCCCGGACAGCTTTTGGGACCCTATGGCACCCTGAAGCTGGCAAATGGCTATTTTGATCCATCTTTTGTGAGGGAGACGCTTTCCTACGAGATTGCCCGCAAATATATGCCAGCCTGCAGGGCAAACTATGCAAACCTGTATGTAAACGATGCATTGATAGGTGTTTATACCTCTGTACAAGATGTGGATGCCTATTTTATGAACGAACACTTTCACACCGCCGGGCAACCCCGCTTCAAATCCAATACCAACACGATGAGTGCCGTCACTGTGTGGGGATATTTGGGCGAAAATCCCACCTCATATCAAAACTATTATGCCCTCAAATCCAACACCGGCTGGGATACCCTCATCAATTTTACATATACCCTGCAGCACAACCCTGCCGATATTGCCGAGGTGATGAATGTGGATCAAAACCTCTGGATGTGTGCCTTTGATAACCTCCTGGTCAATCTGGATTCACCCATTAATATGTTCCACAATTTCTACCTCTTTTCTGATAGAGATGGCAGGATCAATCCCCTGCTTTGGGATTTGAATATGTCGTTTGGAGGATTTATGAGCACTTCCGTTTCGCAAAGTCAACAGCTCAATCCCCTGCGCAATTCCACCAGCAATACCTTCCTCCTGCTCAAAAACGTGCTCAGCAACCCCCGCTACAAAAAGATGTATATCGCCCATATGCGCACCATGATAGAGGAAAACTTTGCCAACGGCTGGTATGCCACCCGCGGCGCCCAGTTGCAGGCCATCTGCCAGCCACACGTGCAGGCAGACCCCAATTATCTGTACAGCTACACCCACTTTGAAAACAACCTCAATAACCAGGTATCCGGCGTATTTGGCTTCCCCGGCGTGGTGGTGCCCGGCATCACCCAATTGATGAATGCTCGCAGCACCTTTCTGCTTGGCCACAGCGCCTTTGCCGGTGCCGTCCCCACGCTCATTTCACAAGAGCATTCCCAGGATATCCAGCCCGGAGACACCGTGCAATTCACCGCTTTTATAGGCGATGCAGATTATGTGCAATTGGGCATCAGACAGATCTCCAAGGGCACCTTTGCCTATCATGAGATGTATGACGATGGATTGCATGGTGATGGCGCAGCAGGCGATGGAGTCTATGGCGTCGGCATCCCTGTCTCCACCGGTGATATAGAATACTTTTTCTGGGCGGAAAACAGTGCCCAGGGCATGTTCTTCCCTCCCCGTGCGGAATATGAATTCTTCACCATCCCCGTCGCCTCCACCACGGGCGAGATCGTGATCAACGAAATCATGGCAAAAAACGCCTCCTTCCCCGATCCCTTTGGCGAAGCCGATGACTGGGTGGAACTTTACAACCCCAACTCTTACCCTGTGGATATCGCAGGCATGTATATGACGGATAATCACTATGCCAACGGTATCGACGCCTGGACCCAGATCCCCCACGGCTATCCGGATATCACCACCATCCCGCCCCACGGCTATCTGATCGTGTGGTTTGATGAAGACATGGATCAGGGACCCCTGCATATCAATGACAAACTGGGCGGTGGCGCAGACAGCGTGTATCTGATCTCATCTGACGGTGCTACCATCATCGATAGTTTCACCTGGACGGCAGAGACGGATCTGGATGTAAACGATCGCTCCATCGGCAGATACCCTGATGGCAGCACAAATTGGCGGCTCTTTGGCGTGGGGCAAGACCAGCCCTGCACCCCCGGCGCCTCCAATGGTGGCGAAGGCAATATGCCCCCTGTGATCAGTGAGATTGAATACAGTCCCTATCCCGCCCTGCCAGGCTCGCCCGTCACCGTCTCAGCAGTTATCAGCGATGCAGATGCAGACCCGATTACAGCCCAGCTGCTCTATAAATACTATGCAGACACGGATTACAGCACCCTTCCGATGGGCCTCTCCGCCGGCAGATTCAGTGCCCAGCTCCCCGCTTTGAATGATGGAGATCAGATCAACTTCCGCATCCGTGCCCATGACGGGGTCAATAATGGCGTCATCAGCCCGGAATACAATATCCTCATCGGTTTTGAGGCGCCCCTGCTTT
>JAAYQD010000055.1 GCA_012519465.1 Candidatus Cloacimonadota bacterium | reverse complement strand
GTCAACAATAGCGTGGTATTTTTTTAATTCATTATAATCCTTTTGGATAGGAATGATATCGTGGGGAGAAATATCGAGAAAATCAATAGCTTTAGAATTGAGCAGGCCTTCATCCATAGCCTTCAGAAAATCTGAACGCCAGGTAAGAAAGGACAACAGGTCATCCTCTTGAGTATCAATTGAATTCCATAGATATCCATACAGACTTTTGGCGATGGGGTCATTCTTGATGATTCTAATGTATTTTAGCTGTCTTACCGCTGCAGCAAGCAAAGATGAGTATGAATCCTCCTCTTTACTTTTGTGGCTAACAGATCGGCTTAAGTCGCTAATTCTTTGCTGTGAGGATAGGTGAAGCTCGGCAAATCTATCGAAAATGCCAAGTAGTTCCTGAGGTTTTTGTTTATCGCACATGATTACATAAGTATGGTCGGAAAAGAAACCCAAATCATCCAAGCGAATAAATTCTCTTTGCCAATTGATAATGCTCTTTAATATGTTTACATCGCTCTGCAATCCACGCCAGTGTAAATCGAACAAAAGCCTACTATCCACATGATATTTATACAGCTCATATTTTAGACGGTAATACTCTTTGGCAGAGTTTAGCTGTTCGGAGAGAGTAGCACTCGACAAGGAATTTTTATCTACCAGATGTTGTTTTATAATCTTCCTTGCTTTCCGGAAAGTTAGATTTAGAAACCTGAGCTTACTGTTTCTCAGGGTGTCAAAAGACTCTATCACTGTCAGGTTATCTTGATCCAAAAAAGCGGTAGAGAAGTATTTTTTTGTACTTTCATATTGGGATTGAGTTTTAGCCAACAAATCGACTAACTTTTGGGGCAATGAAAGGTCTTTCCATTTGGGATTAAGCATGCAATCGATATTTTCGAAAGGTGAATCAATAATTGATTTGCATGCAGAAAGGAAGTCCTCTGATTGGCCAATAGTGCCGTCATAAATCAGGTTTGTATATTTGATGAGGCTTTGAATAAAGGTAATGAGATTCCTAATAATGCTGATGCAAGATAGGTATTCCACCCATCTGTTTTCGGCAGCGGGTACAGTTATATTGGGATCAAGCATGATGAGTTCTCTCTCGTTGTTGAACTTCTCCAGATTTCGAAGTATAGAGAGCGGTTTTGTGTTTTCTGATTCCCATAATTTATTATAAAAGACTTTTTTGCCTACAGACCTCATGTTTTCCAGTAGTGAAGCTGCATGCAGAGAATTATCCAGCATGTTCAGCTTGTTTTGTTTCACCACGCCAAATTTGGATTCCAGCCTGTTTAGCAAATCATTAAGATTCAGCCAGGAGGTATGGGTTTTAGTGAGCTTTTGTTTAAAATTGTCAATATCATCTCTGAGAAAGAAAACAGGGTCTGTATCTTTCCAGGGATTATCTTTGAAGCTGCGGATATTCTGGATTCTTTTGGCATAAAGAGTTATATTGGATAACTCATCAATCACCTGATCCCAGCTTTCTGAATTGATTTCTGAGGCATGGGGTAAGGTAATCGTTGTATAAGATCTTCCAACAACGTCAAAATGCCTTTTGACATGCTCTATCAAGCCTATAAGCTCATAAATTGAGAAACCTTTGGCGCCGATTTGTTTGGAAATAGTTTTGGCGTATTCGTTTAGCAGTTTCCTTTGGTTTTCCAGTTTTGTGTAGTTTCCCATATATATTTTGGGTTCCTCATATTCTTGGAACATAAAGGCTTTGGTCAAGGTGTGGATGAATTCCTTTTTGTTTGTCTTTCTACTATGGAGTTCCAAACAATAATCGCCCAAACCGGCAATCTCCAGACGTCTCTTAACAACCTCCAAGGCAGCCATTTTTTCACTAACAAAGAGGACACTTTTGCCTGAACCCATTAACTCTGCAATGATGTTGGCAATTGTTTGGGATTTGCCCGTTCCTGGAGGACCTTCAACGACGAGATTCATCCCTCCCTTTACAGCTTCAATAACAGCAATCTGAGATGGATCAGCATCCAAGATATGGTAGATTTCCCTGGTATCGAGTTCATGATTGTAGTCTTTTAATTCCAAAGCGGCAGATTGGTTTTCCGAGGAAGAATCCAGAGTTGCTTTTATTAATTCATTATCTTGTGGTCCGCTTCCTTTAGCCCATGAATTAATATCCAAGTCTTTCCAAAGAACAAACTTTGTGAAGCTAAAGAAATCGAGACAACACTTAGATTCCAATGACCAGCCTTTTTTTTCGATGATCTGTTTTACTTCTTCCATATAGTGGGTTATACTTTGTGAATCACCACTGGAAACATATTCTGGGATTTCTATGTTTAATTCTTTGGATTTTTCGAGGATACACACATTTGAGAAGATCTCATCCCCAGTCCATTTCAACCGATAAGGTTGCCCAATACTGGTTCTTCGCAACTCAACGGGTATAAGAACCAATGGAGATTTTTGAAAATCCTCAGATACCTGCTCTCTCCAACTAATAAAACCGATTGCAACGAATAGAATCGAATATCCTTGCTCCTCAAAGAAAGATTCAGCCATTTTGCTGATCTTGTGAAGTTTGGGCTGAAGCTCTTCCTTTTTGATCTCAACATAGATATATGAATCGTCTATTTCAACAGATTCTGCTGCCAGAATATCCAGTTCAATAGAAGGTGAATAGCTTCGAAAAGCCATTTTTCGTTCGTTTTCCACAAGGTTTGTGTATAAGGCTTGAAAAGAACTATTTACAAATTCTATCGTCTTTACTTTGCTGGGACGATAATTTAGAAGCCTGTTACGACCTGTTAAATCCAATAATCTCTTGCGATTTAATTCAAGCTCTTTGATGATGATGTTATCCTTGGGGATTGCCGTCATTTAAGCCTCCATATTCTCTATGCATTACTTATGGAACAAAATAACCGTGCTTGAGTTCTTATTGTTATTATTTTAACACGCATCTGGATTATAATTTAACACTTGAGATTTGGCTGAGTCATGAGATGCATTAAAGTCATGCTACCACCTAAATAACAAGAATATGGAGCCTTGTGGTCTCCTCATTTCAGAGGAAAAGGGTAAAAAACTAATACACAAATATGCAGTATAATCACTTATTTGGACAGTTGTGTAATTCTTCTCAGTGGACAACCGTTTTTCCTGCAGATAATCCATGGGCGCTCCTAATGAAATATATTCACAATGGCTTAGGCAATAATCTGGTAATTCTTACATATGCCATCAGTGTAATAGATTCATACTACATAGAATGCATGCTAATTGTCAACAGTTATTTTTGGGTTTGCATCCTTTGGCCTATGAGTTCCGATCAAAAAATTGCCATCCTCCTTAGAGTCTTGTTTTGCGTTGATTGAATCAATAAACCTTTTTATGGATTATGGAATTGGCGTCGGTGGGGGATTGTTTTGGCAGTAACATAGCTTTCAACGGGCAGCAATATATATCATCTATCAATGTTTACATACATTTTGTATCGTCATAGCCAGGTGTTTGTTATATGGCGGTGGTGAACGTAATTATCAAGTAACTGTCCGCGTTTCCCTATGTATTATAGAGGGATGATTTTTTAGGGGATGAAAAAAGCGCGGAACAAAAGTCCGCGCATTTATTGTAGGTTTTGTTAATTAGGGTTTATGCCATCATGTCTGCGACGTCAGCGTCTGCATCAGTAGTGGGTTGCAAGCCAAAGGTATCGATAATCACCTGAGCCACGTTGGGGGAGAGGAATCCGGGGAGGGTGGGACCCAAGCGCATGTTTTTGAAACCGAGGTAAAGCAGGGCAAGGAGTACTGCCACGGCTTTTTGTTCGTACCATGCGATATCGAAAGCCAAGGGCAATTCGTTGATATCTTCGAGGCCAAAAGCTTCTTTGAGCTTGATGGCAATGACGGCGAGGGAATAGGAGTCGTTGCATTGGCCTGCATCCAACACCCTGGGGATACCATCAATTTCGCCGAGGTCTTCTTTGATATAGCGGTACTTGGCGCAGCCTGCTGTGAGGATCACAGCGTCCTTGGGCAGTTTTTTGGCTACGTCGGTAAAGTATTGACGGCTGGGCATGCGTCCGTCACAGCCTGCCATTACCACAAATTTCTTGATGGCGCCGGATTTGACGGCGTCTATCACTTTGTCTGCCATGCCGAGCACGGTGCGATAGTTGAATCCGCCGGTGATGGTGCCAGTTTCCAGCTCTGTGGGAGCGGGGCACTGTTTGGCACGGGCGATGATGCCGCTGAAATCTTTCTGTTTGCCGGGTTCACGATCCGGAATATGGACTGCGCCGGGGTATCCGGTCATGCCAGTGGTGTAGAAACGATCGAGGTAGGGTTGCTCTTTGCGCAAGGGCACGATGCAGTTTGTGGTCATCAGGATGGGGCCGTTGAAGCTCTGGAATTCCTTGAGCTGATGCCACCAGGAGGAGCCGTAGTTGCCAATGAAGTGTTTGTACTTTTTGAAAGCGGGATAGTAGTGAGCAGGCAACATTTCGCCATGGGTGTACACGTCCACGCCTTGTCCTTCGGTCTGTTGCAGCAGATCATCAAGGTCTCTGAGATCGTGACCGCTGACGAGGATGCCGGGATTGGTGCCCACGCCAAGATTGACTACGGTGGGTTCGGGAACGCCGTAGGTTTCGGTATTGGCACGATCCAAAAGGTCCATCACCTTCACAGCATATTCACCGGTTTTGACTACGAGAGCAGTGAGTTCATCAGCGCTGAGGCTATCATCGATGGTGGCAGCCAGGGCTTCGTGGAGGAATTTGTAGATATCTTCATCTTCATAATCCAGCATGGCGGCATGATCGCCGTAAGCGGCAATGCCTTTGAGGCCGTAGATGATGGTTTCACGCAGGGAACGGATGTCTTCGTTGTCGGTGGCAAGGACGCCAACGGATTTGCCAAATTCTTCATAATCCTTGGGCTCCACGTGGAAGCTGACGGCAGGGGGGCAGCTGGCACACTTGTCGGTGCGCAATTTGCACAGCTCTTCTTTACGCTTGTCACGCAGGGCGATGGCTTCTGTGATGTAAGCAATGATTTGCTCTTCATCCCAGTTTGCATTGGTGATGGTGCGGAAGAGGCCCTGCATCACAAACAAACCGTCCTGGGGATAGAAGACGTCGTGCTTGAGGAGTTCCTTTGATACATAGGAAATTCCTTTCATGGCATGGATGGAGAGATCCAAGAGATGACACAATTCGGGCGACTTTCCACAGACGCCGCGCATGGTGCAACCGATGTTGCGGGATGTTTCTTGACACTGGTAACAGAACATACTCATTTTTGTTTTACTCCTTGAAGGGTTTAGGGTTTGGGCATTTTGATGACTAAGAGGCGCAAATCTGTATCGCCATTATTTGTAACAGCATGTGGGATATCCTTGGGGCTATCCACAGCAGTATCTCTGGGGAAGGTCTGAACTTCATCACCGATATGGAGGGTGGCTTCGCCTTCCAACACGTAGAAAAGGACGTTGACGGGGGTTTTATGTGCTTTGAGGTGAGCACCGGGACTGATGGTAAGGTGCACAATTTCACCTTCAGGATGTACGTAGAGCTTTACTCCATGCAAGCCGTTCACGTTCAGAACAGGCTCGAGGTCTTTGTAAGTGCGACTGTACATTGGGGTATCTCCTTTTTTTGATAATCTATATTATTAGTTTAATGCATTTTGGGGAAAAGAGTAGTGGAAGCTAAGGGCAAGGCTATTTGTGGGAATTATTAAAGTCAAAGAGGGTTCGGATGGTGCTCAGAAGTTTGTTGCCTTCCTTGATAAGGTCATTGTTGCGCGTACCCACGTTCCATTGAGTGATAATATGGCGCATGGAGCCTATCATTATGATATAAAGTTGGCTGGCTTCTATTGGGGTTTTAATCTCATTCTGAGCCTGTGCTTGTCTGATAAGATCGGTCATGCTGTCTCGGTGTTGATACATAATATTGCGCAGTTGTTCCTGTAAGGAGGGATCATTTTTGTAAAGCTCTTCAGAGAAAAGGACAATAGAGAGATCAGGATCATCTTTGAAAAACTGCAGCCTATTCGATATAAATAGCTCCACTTTTTGCCATGGGCTAACCTGCTTTTCATTGATAGAATTCAAGAAGTCTGCACTGATTTCCATAAAGTAATTGAGCAGCGTTTGCAGAATATGATTCTTGCTTTTGAAATGGCGATAAAGAGCAGCTTCAGTGAGGTTGAGCTCTTTTGCCATGTTTTTGGTGGTGAGTTCGCGAAATCCTTGATTGGCTATGATCTTAACCGCAGCCCTCAGGATATCCATTTGCCGTTGTGTGACTTCCATCTTTCTTCCTTCATGTAAGTGTGCTTTTACTCACCATGTTTTCCGCAGCGTGTTTTTTGGCAAGTAAAAAAACAGTTGGTAAGTAAATTTGTACTATGTTATTGGATTGGGTGATTTGGCACAGGGCAGTGGAGTGCATAATTGAACAAAATCATTGACGTAAAAACAAAAGCAAAAAAACTGGTATTTTATGAAAGAATAAAAACATACTGGGGGAAAGATGAGATTTTCCATAGAGAAAAAAGAACTCGTACGTCATATTCAACACTTGGCCACGGTGGTTGGCAGCAAAACCACCTCGCCTATCATGCTGAACTATCTTTTGGAGGTGGATGCAGGAACCAATAGCATAAAACTGACTGCTTCCGATTTGGAACTGACCGCCAAGGTAACCTTTAGCGCATCCGTGGGAGAAGGCGGCATGGTGGCAGTGAATGCAAGATATTTTAATGAAATCATCAGCAATATGCCTGATGCTTTGATTGATATATGGAAGAATGAAGAAGTCCTGTTGATTCAGTGCAACAAGGTGAAGTTTAATATTCTGTGTGCCGATGCCTCTTTGTATCCGCTCCTGCCAGATCCGGATTTGCATGATTCCTCTTCCATCAATGCCGAGCTGTTTATGAAAATGGTGGCAAAGACCTCATTTTCTGTATCAACAGACGTACAGCGCACTGTATTGACAGGGGTTTGCTGGAAAATCCTGAAAGATCGCCATATTATGGCAGCCACGGATGGACGCAAGGTGGCAGAATTTGTGATCAAAGCCGCTCCAGCTCCAGGAAGTGAAGCCGAAGCCAGCGGGGAAGCGGTTTTGGAGTATGATGAAAGAGATTATATCGAAAGGATTATCCCTGTAAAGACGCTGCACTTTTTGCAACGTATTCACGACAGTTCGGAAAAAGAGATTCACGTGAGCCTGCAGGATGCCAAAATCATCTTTTCCTATGGCCAGTATGTGGTGGTTTCCAATATTATAGATCAGAAATATCCGGAATATCGCAAAGCCTTTATTTATGACTTGCCCAATACCTTGACGGTGGATCTGGAAGTGTTTAAGACTGCCATCAGGCGTGTATCTTTGGTGGCGCCGGAAGAAGCCCAAAGAATCCGTTTTGAGATTGATGCAGAGAGTTTTGAGATCAATACCAGTGACAGAGATACGGGTGATGCCAATGAATTTATAGAAGGATACACATATCAGGGCTCTCCCACCAGCATTGCCTTCAACTTCCGTTTTATGCTGGCAATCCTGGATGTGATAGACACCGACAAAGTGAGGATAAGCCTGGGCAGCGGCAAGGATCCGATGATGATCTACAATGAGACCGATCCCGAAAACCAGCAAATCACATTTTTACTGATGCCACTGCGGTCTTAGTGATTGATCCTGCAAAGAATTGTCCTGGGGAATTATCGTAATTATCAGGCAAGGGATTTTGACCTTGATGCTGCTGGCAACCTTATCATAGGTCCCAATGGCTGTGTCAAAACCAACCTCTTGGAAGCCATTGCCTACTGTGGAATCGGGAGATCCATCCGCGGACATAAGGACGAGGATTTATTGATGCATGGCAAAAACTATTGGCAAATCAATGCTGGATTTATCACCGATAATGAGCGCAGCCTGCAGGTGGGAATGGCGTGGGGAGATGGCCGCAAGCTTTTGAGATTGAACGGGGTTCCAGCCAAACAGCTGAGCAGCCTCTTTGATCAGGTAAAGACCATCTACTGCGCTCCCCAAGAGCCTCTATTGATCAACGGTTCTCCCCGTTTGAGGCGCCAGTATTTTGATTTGGCAATCTCGCAGCTTTATCCGCAGTATATCCCTCTCTTGAGAGAGCTGAATCATGTGGTTTCCCAGCGTAATGCCCTGTTGAAAGGAAGCTGGGATGCGAAGCAAAAGGAGAGTTGGGATCTAAGCCTGATCAAAGCCAACCAAGATGTATTGGCCTTCCGCATGAAATATCTGGAATTGATCAACAAGGCTTTGGCAGAGGGTCCCGGCTTCGTGGCACCTCTTGCTCAGAAGCCCCAGCTGCGCTATCTCCCCGTCATCAAAGACAGCACCACGCTGGATGCGGAATCTCTCCTCTACCTTGTGCAAAAGATGGAGGCAAGGGAAAAGCATTGGCAACGCAGCCTCTTTGGAGCTCATCTGGATGATTGGGATTTCTATCTGGATGGCAGGGCGATGAAGAGCTTTGCTTCTCAGGGGCAAAAGCAGATGGTGGCTATTGCGCTCAAGCTGCTTCAGGCAAGATTGATTAAAGAAATTACTGGCATCAAACCCGTATTGCTCTTGGATGACGTATTTGCAGAGTTGGATAGCTATCACAGCCGGAAGATACGGGAATTGGTGAATGATGGATTGCAGGTGTTTGTAGCCAGCCCCAGGGCAGATATTGCCTCTGAATGGCCAACACTGAAACCTCTGAAAGGCTTTGGAGCACAAGCATGAAACTGAATCGCAGCGTGTGGTGCTGGATGTTTTACGACTTTGCCAATTCGGCATTTACCACCATCATCGTCTCCGTGGTGTACAGTGCATATTTTATGAATAATGTAGTGGGGGGCAGCGAGGGTTACGGCGAGATGCTGTGGGGGCGCGCCATTGGTATATCGATGACTTTGGTGGCATTGACGGCGCCGATTTTGGGTGCCGTGGCGGATCATTCCCGTGGGAAAAAGCGATTGCTCTTTATCAATTGCTGGCTCACGGTGATCTTCACCGCTCTGCTCTGGTTCGTAAAGCCCGGTGATATCTTGATCGGGATGCTGTTCTTTATCATTGCCAATTTTGGATTCAACAGTGCCAACGTGTTTTATGATGCTTTTTTGCCAGAGGTAAGCACCCCAGAGACGATGGGCAAGATCTCCGGTTATGGCTGGGCTTTTGGCTATGTGGGAGGGCTGGTCTCTCTTGTGGTCTCGTTGTGGCTGTTGAAAATCAACGTGCGGCTGATCTTTCCCATGATAGCCTTGCATCACTTTGTGTTTTCATTGTTTACCCTGTTTTGGCTGAAGGAGCTAAAGCTACCTTCGCAACGCACTAATTACCTGAAGGTGGGATTTTCCCGCGTATGGTGGTCTATCAGGCATATCCGCAAACTGCCACAACTGAGCCGCTATATCATTAGCTATTTTATCTATAATGATGGCATCACCACGGTGATTGCCTTCGCTGCCATCTATGGTATCAAACGCTTTGAAATGACCACCCAGAATATGATTGTATATTTTATTCTGGCACAGTTTACCTCGATGATAGGGGCGCTGTTTTTTGGGATGCTCACAGACCGCACTGATACCAAGACCTCGCTTTCCATCTCCCTGCTGTTGTGGATAGGCGTGGTGGTGTGGGCTTTCTTTTGTAAAAGTGCATTTGAATACTATTTTGTGGGGCTCTTGGCAGGCTTGGCAATAGGCAGTTCGCAAGCCAATAGCCGCACGATGCTTTCCCAGCTTACGCCTTTGGATAAGCAGGCAGAGTTCTTTGGTTTTTACACCCTCACTGGCAGGTTATCATCCATACTGGGTCCCATCCTCTATGGATGGATTGCCTTCAAAACCAACGATCTGCGCTGGTCTGTCCTGTCCATCATCGTATTCTTTATTGTGGGATGGGGTATCTTGCAGACGGTATCCCTCTCACGTGGTATAGACCAAGCAAAACAATTAAATAAAACACTCACTCAATAAGGAGATGAAATGAAATACCGTATTTTATTCCTGTTAATCGCAGCACTGTTTATAATGTCCTGTCACAAAGGGCCGGTTCTTTATATCTTCAATTGGAGCGATTATATCGATCCCGAATTGATCAGCGAGTTTGAAAAGCAGCATGGCTGCAAAGTCAAATACAGCACCTATGATTCCAACGAAAATATGCTCACCAAGATCAAGAGCAGCCGCCAATCCTTTGATATAGTATTTCCCAGCGGAGATCATGTATCCATCCTGATTGAGGCTGGTTTGGCTGAGAAGCTGGATATGAACAAGCTGAGTAATTACGCACACATGGATCCCCTTCTTTTGGAAAAAGCCAGAGATTTTGATACAAATAATGCCTATTCCATCCCTTATTTTTGGGGAGTGACTGGCTTGATGTACAACCGCAAATACATCGCTCCGGAAATGGTGGAGCAAAACAGCTGGACAGTGATAGGTGATAAGTTCTTTGACGGCAGACGCAAGATTACCATGCTGGATGACGCCCGCGAAGTAGTGGGCGCAGCTCTTATCACAGCAGGATACAGCGTGAATGATACCTCGCCAGAGGCTCTGGAAGCAGCCAAGAAGATTCTGGATGTTTGGGATGTGAATATCACCCAGTTTGATAGCGAATCCTACAAAAATGAGGTGGCTGATGGCACCACATGGCTGGCTCAGGCTTATAACGGAGATGCCTTGCAACAGATGAGCGAAAACCAAGACCTTGGCTTTTTCCTGCCCAAGGAAGGCTCCAACCTATGGATGGATAATATGGTGATCCTAAAGTCTTCCCAAAACAAAGACCTGGCTTATGAATTCATAAACTTTATGATGAAGCCCGAGGTTGCCAAGCGCAATGCCGATTATGTGCAATACCCCACGCCCAATGCCTCTGCATATCAGCAATTGGATGCCAGCGAAAAGGATAACAAAATCATCTATCCTGATGAGGAATACTTGGAGAAATGCCACATGATCCGCTTTTTGGGTAACGACGTGGTAAAGATAAACGACCTGTTTGAATACATCAAGATGAATTGAACTTTATAAGATAAGGAAGCTAAATGTTAGATAACTTTTCATCGCTACAGCGCAGTAGCCGCTGTGCAGAATTGAGTGACGCCGATATTGGCAAAACCGTAACTGTTATGGGATGGGTGCATAAGCGCCGTGATCTGGGCGGATTGATCTTCATCGATCTCAGAGACGTGAGCGGCATCCTGCAAATAGTGATCAACCCTGACACACAGCCTGCATTTCAAAAGGCAGAGCGTCTGCGCAATGAATATGTGGCAGCTTTCAAGGGCGTGGTGCGCGGCAGGGGAGAAGGGAACGTGAACACACAGATGAAGACTGGCAGCATCGAAGTAGACGCAAGCGAGGTGTATCTTCTTGCAGATTCCGAGCCTTTGCCTGTCCAGCTCTTTGATAAATCTCTCCCTGAAGAGGATCTGCGCCTCACCTACCGCTATTTGGATCTCAGGCGTCCGGCACTGCAAAACACTATCATCATCCGTCATCAGCTGATGCAAGCCATCCGCCAGTATCTGAATGCCAAGCAGTTTTATGAGATAGAAACACCCATCCTGATGAAAAGCACCCCAGAGGGAGCGCGTGACTACCTGGTTCCCAGCCGCATCCAACCCGGCAAGTTTTATGCCCTGCCCCAATCCCCACAGATATTCAAACAGCTCTTGATGATATCCGGTTTTGATCGCTATTATCAGATAGCACGCTGTTTCAGGGATGAGGATTTGCGTGCAGACCGCCAGCCTGAATTCACCCAGCTTGATCTGGAAATGAGCTTTATCAGCATGGAAGAGATATTCGAGCTGATGGAAGGCCTGATGGCGCATATCTTCAAAGAGGTACTGGATTACGACCTTGCCACCCCCTTCCCGCGCCTTAGCTATATGGAGGCGATGGAGCGCTTTGGCTGTGACAAACCGGATTTGCGCTTTGGGATGGAACTCAAAGACCTCACCGATATCTTTGGCAACACAGAATTTGCCGTATTCCGCTCTGCGCTCGAGAGTGGCGGCGTAATCAAGGCCATCTCCATCCCCACCGCAGCTAATTATAGCCGCAAACAAATGGATGCCTTGGTGGAGCTTGCCCGTCATCAGGGCGGCAAGGGGCTCGCCTTTGTGAAATACCAATCCGGAGCCTTTGAGGCTGGCATCAGCAAGTTCATCACAGATAAAGAGCGTGATACCGTCATCCAGAGGCTAAATGCCCAGGATGGTGATTTGATTGCCTTTGCCGCTGATGGCTTTGATATGGCGTGCAAGGTGTTGGCTGCCGTGCGCAACCAAACTGCGGAAGAGCTCAATCTCATCCCCAAGGATACCTTTGCCATGGCATGGATCACAGATTTCCCCCTCTTCCTGTATGATGAGGAAGCCCAGCGTTGGGAGCCCGCCCACCACATGTTTTCCCTGCCCAAAGAAGAGCACATCCCCTGGCTGGATGATCCCGCCCGCATCGGAGATATTCAGGGTCAGCTATATGACATGGTATGTAATGGAATGGAGCTCTCCTCCGGTAGCATCAGGTGTCATCGCTACGACATCCAAAAGAAAATATTCGATATCCTTGGCTTTGCAGAGGAAGAGCTGAAAGAACGTTTTGGCTTCTTTTTGGAAGCCCTCAAATATGGCACACCCCCGCATGGAGGCATTGCACCCGGTTTGGACAGACTGGTGATGATTCTCAGCAATGCCGCCTCCATCCGCGATGTGATTGCCTTCCCCAAAACCCTCAAGGCTGCAGACCTGATGAGCGGAGCACCCAGCGAGGTGGCAGATTTGCAATGGAAAGAGTTGCATCTGAAACCAGTGGAATAGCCGTACTTACCGGTGGCAAGGGGCGCGGATCCAATCTCCGCGCCATCCACCAGTATTTCCAAGAGCAGGGCTTTCCCTCCCATATCAGATTGGTGATAGGGGATAGGCAGGGCTCTGCCGTGGAAGAGCTCTGTGCAATCTTGGGGCTCAGATACCTCTTCATCCCCTCCCAAGATATGCCTGCCTTTGAAGAGCGCTTGGCTGCCACTTTGGCAGATTACAAGGTGGATCTATTGGCTCTGGCAGGCTTCCTCAAGCTCTTATCTGCAGATTTCCTAAAGCAAATACAAATCCCCGTTCTCAATATCCATCCTGCCCTCATCCCACTGTATTGTGGCAAGGGAATGTATGGAATGAAAGTGCATGAAGCTGTATTTGCCAATGCGGAAACCCACAGCGGTGTCACCATCCATAAGGTGGATGGAATCTACGATCACGGAGCTATCATCGCCCAGGAAAAGATTGATATTTCAGATTGTGACAGCCCCCAGGAGATAGCCGCCCGCGTCTTGGCTGTGGAACACCGGCTTTATGCCCCCACCATCCTCAAGGTTTTGGCAATGAGGGCAACATGAAGAAAGTGGCAATCGCCACCTTGGGCTGCAAGACAAATTCCTACGAATCCGCCCTCATCATCTCATCCTTTGCCGATGATTATGAGGTGGTGGATTTTGATCAAGCCGCAGATATCTACATCATCAATACCTGCACGGTTACTGGGCGCACAGACTATAAAAGCCGCAATCTCATCCGCAAAGCACTGAAACACAAAACAGCCAATCCCCAGATCCGTATCGTGGTAACCGGCTGTTACAGCCAAAGACATCCTCAAGATGTGACGGCATTAGGATCCATCGATGAGGTGGTGGATAATCAAAACAAAGACCGTATCCGTGCCATCTTGGCTGGTGAAGAGAATATCTTCTCCGATGCCGCCTCCGCCTTCGAATACCGCTATGCCCCCATTACCTCCATGCTTGAGCGCAGCCGTGCCTTCCAAAAGATTCAGGATGGTTGTGGCTTGTTTTGCAGCTATTGTGCCGTCTCTCATGCCCGCGGCCCTTCACGCTCTGCCACAGTTGCTGAAGTGTTGGAACAAGCCCGCCTCTTTGTGGCAAATGGTTATGCGGAGATAGTATTGGGAGGCGTAAATCTGGGGCTGTATCGTGATAGAAACACAGACCTTGCCGGTTTGATCCCCCATCTCAGAGAGGTTGAAGGGCTGCAGCTGCTACGCCTTTCCTCCATGGAACCACATTTATTTAATGACACCTTGATAGAGGAAATGGCAAAGGGCGGCATAGCTTGCCCTCATTTTCACCTATCCCTGCAATCAGGTTCCGATAGGATTCTCAAATCAATGAAACGGCGTTACAATACGGATGATATCCAACGCCTGGTGCAGAAGATTCTTGGCGCTATGCCCAATGCCGCGATTGGAGCCGATATCATCACCGGTTATCCATCCGAATCCCAAGCAGATTTTACTCAAAGCCTGTCTCTTATCAGAGAGCTCCCCTTAGCATACCTGCATGTATTTGCCTATTCCAAAAGGCCAGGCACTCCCGCAGCAGAGATGCCAAAGCAGATACCGGCAGCTATCAAGAAAGAACGCTCTGCCCAATTGTTAAAACTATCTGCACAAAAGACCGCCGCTTATACAGGGCAAATCATCGACAGGAAGGTCCCGCTGAGGGGCATCGTGGAAGCACATCAGGATAGATATGCCACCTTCACCAGTGATCACTATATCCGAGGCTATAC
>JAAYQD010000054.1 GCA_012519465.1 Candidatus Cloacimonadota bacterium | reverse complement strand
CTCCTGCGTGAAGGGCTGGACCTGCCGGAGGTATCCCTGGTAGCCATCCTCGATGCAGATAAAACAGGATTCCTGCGCTCCACCCGCTCCCTCATCCAGATTTCCGGCCGCGCCGCGCGCAACGTGGATGGCAAGGTGGTATTATATGCGGATGAGATCACAGACGCCATCGCCCAAACCCTGTCAGAGACCCAGCGCCGCCGCACAAAGCAATTGGCTTACAACGCCAAGCACGGCATCACACCCCAAACCATCCAAAAGAGCATCGAACAGATTATGCAATCCACCGCCATTGCAGAGGGTTATGCCTCTGTGGATGAGGATGAAGGCGCCAAGCCATCCAAGGCGGATTTTAGCGAATACCTGGAAATCGATAACCGAGATAAACTGATTGCCCTCTTGAAGAAAGAGATGCAGAAAGCCGCTGCCAAGCTGGAATTTGAACACGCCGCCGAGCTGAGGGATAGGATTATGGAAATGGAGGGCATGTAAAACAGGGAACAGGGAACAGGGGGAAGCGGCTGGCGCCGCAGGGGACAGGGAACAGGGGGCTTAAACGCCGTTTAAGCGCTCCCTCACAGCCTCAATCAGCTCCTGGGGAGTTATTCCCCGCATACAGTCAAAATGCCCCAGAGGGCAGTATAATCTGCCGTGCAGGGTGCAGGGCTGGCAGGACAGGTCTTTACAGATGATGTGGGCATTGGGATTCATCGGCGAAAAGCCCAAGCGGGGATGAGTGCTGCCAAAGATGGCAACCTGGGGCAAACGCAGAGCCGCCGCCAAGTGCATGGGACCGCTATCCGAGCTGATGATCACAGCGCTTTGCGCCATCACCCATGCTAATTCTTCAAAGCTGTATTTGCCACATTGGTTCGTGATCCGCTCTGGCTGCACAGCCTCCAATCTCCGTGCTATGGCGTCCTCCTTGGGACTGCCCAAGATCAAAAAATGCCAATCCGGATCAGCAGCCCTCAAAAACTCCTTCCACAGATATTCCGGCAGCATCTTGGTATGATGCAAAGCTCCCGGGAAGATGGTGATCAGCGGTTTGCCATCCGGCACTGCCGGCATTGGGGGAGGATTGCCTTCCATAGCGGGAACCTGGATAGTGGGCAAGAGGAGGGGGGAGGGCTTGTAGCCCAGATACTTTGCCAAAGCGGAATAATACAAATCCACGGTGGAGGTGATGCTGGCATCGGTTTTGTGATTCACGATGGCTTTGCGCATGCTACGCTGTTTATTATAGCGAAAGCGTTTACCCGCCCGAGCAGCGTAAAGAATGGCGCTGCTGGCTAATTTGCCGTGCAGATCAAAGGCGGCATCATAGCGGGTTTGGCGCAACCGGGCAAACCACGCCGCTTCCTCATGAAAGCCTATCACCCGGATATCCGGCGCCATCAGCCTTACCAATTCCTCATTTTGCGGCTTGCACACATAGCTGATTTCACAGCCGGGAAAGCGCGCCTTTAGTTCTGCCACAATCGGCTGGGTGAGGATGATATCACCCAGCGAACTGAGGCGTATGATCAGAAACTTCATTTGCTGCCGGAGATCAGCTCTTTAAAGTGCTCTATTGCATGGACAATGCGGGCGGGATCCTTGCCACCTGCCATAGCGGAATCCGGGCGTCCACCGCCCTTGCCGTCCAAAAAGGCTGCCACTTTGCCCACCAGCTTACCGGCATGAAAACGCTCCTTGATTTTGTTGCCCACCACCAAGAGGATGGATACCTTATCATCTTTTGGAGCAAAGAGCAGGGAGATGGTATCCGGGGCTTTATCCCTCAATAGGTCTCCCAGATTGCGCAGGTGCTCCAGTTCCATGCCTTCCACACGCGCTGTCAGGATGCGGAATCCTTCCCTTGCCTCTGCCTTTTCCAGCAGCTGGGAGATCATCTGGTTATCCTGGGCTGCGTTCTGCTTTTTCTGCTCTTCTTCCAGCTCCTTATTGTGCTGTAGGAGGGCATCCAGCTTTTCTTCCAACAGCTTTTCCGGTGCCTGCAGCATGCCTGCCACGTTGTGCAGCCTTTCCTGCAGGGCGGATACGTAGTCCAAGGCGGCATTGCCGGTGATCACTTCCAAGCGCCTAATGCCAGCGGCAATGGAGCTTTCGGAGGTCACCTTAAACAGCCCTATCTGGCCTGTGGCAGAAACGTGGGTGCCACCACACAGTTCCTTGGAAAAGCCTTCCACACTCACCACCCGCACATCATCGGCATATTTCTCGCCAAAGAGGGCGATTGCACCCTGCTTGCGGGCT
>JAAYQD010000053.1 GCA_012519465.1 Candidatus Cloacimonadota bacterium | reverse complement strand
TTGAGGTTGGCTTGGGCTGCAGCTTCAGATCAGAGGGCATCATCGCCACCGTATAGGTCTTCACTGTGTTATATGTATTATCCAGTATCTTCACCGTGCCATTATCCCCCCAGTTTGGTTTTAACACTGCCAATAGTGATTGGTTGCCACATACCTCAGAACCGCCATTAAGGATGGGATCCACTGCTCCCTGGATTATCTCATAGGAAAAAGGGCTAAAGCTGTAGAGATATTCCCCACCGGCATCGGATACCAAAGCCAGATCGGGGTTCACAATCATGATTCTGCCAGGAGTGCCACCAAGCGGGAGGGTCTCAATCAGAGTGTCGGAATTGGTATCTATCACACAGATCGCCCCCGCCATGTTTGCCCAATTCCCCGTGCAGGATACCAACAGCTTATCCTCATAAGCTGCCAAATACTGCGGATTGGCACTCACCGGGATGGTCTTCACCAAAGAGAAACTGTCCAGATCGATCACCGCCACTTCACTACCCAGATAATTCTGATTGTAGTCTCCCGCACAGCTCACATACAGTTTATCACCCATTACTTGCAAGGCTTCCGGGGCTACGCCCACGTTCACGCTGCTCTCCACACTGCCAGTCAACGCATTAACCTTGTACACTTTACCGCTAAACAACCCCGTCGCAAACAGCCAATCACCATGCTTGATGGCATCCCAAGGGTTTACGTTATTGCCCAGATAGATATTGGAAAGCGTGGCTCCCGTCTCCCGGGAAAGCTTTTGGATGTCATTATCTCCCGAATTGACCACCCAGAGATAGTCTTCATCGATGATCACCCTATTGGGCACGTTGCCTAAGCTGGCAAAGGTGTTATTCACCTGGTCTGTACTGGTGTCAATCCGGCTCAGGGTGCGGGATTGGGAATTTACCACATACAGGATTTCCGCATGCATGGCACCCAAAACAAGCAGTAACATCACGCTAAGTATTGTTTTTATTCTCATTTTATTCTCCTTTATTCATTTTATAACTAAGGTTCAAGCCCGCCGTCCAATTGAACCCCGGCTGGGGTGTGGCGGCGTAGATTTCATAATGGTTATCCAGGATGTTATTCAGTTTCAGATTCAGGTTCACTTCCACGCCCCGAATCTGTCGCATCCAGTATATCCCCGCATTCAGATTGTCGAATGCATCCAAGGGATCAATCAAGTTATCCATCGTGCTATATTGCTTTCCAGTATAGCCATAGCGCAGGGACGCCCCATAATCCGCATAGTGAAATGCCAGCTCCACCCCAGCTTTATAATCAGGTGTGTATACCAGCACTTTATTGTATGTGGAAGCCGGTGTACCACCCTCAGATTTGCTCTTATCAATCGCCTTGGTTTTGGTGAAAGAAGCGGCAAGGGTGAACAGCTTATCCAAAGGGATTTTTGCTTCCACTTCCAGATTGGAGATCTGGGCATTACCCACGTTAAAGGGCTTCCAGCTCATCCCATTCAGATAATACTGACGCCATTGGATCAGCTGTTCCACCCAGTTTTGATACCAGGCAAGCTTGATAAATGACGAGCCACTATTCAACAGAGTGTAGAGATTATAACCCAAAGACTTTTCATTCTTCAGGTCTGGATTCCCCTGCGTTTGTGAATCCCCAATCCAATACATATCATAAAATGAGGGTCTGGAAAAGCCGGTGCCCACATAGCCTCCCATGGTGATTTGCGGATTGGTGGGCAGCTTCAATTCTTCCTCCAGCCTCCAGGTGGCGTTCATCAATCTGCTGCCATAATCCAGCCTGAAAGCAGCCCTTGTATCGCTCATCAGGGTAAAGGGAAACGTGAGCTGCTGCACCTTCATTGCCAAGGCAGCATTGTCCCTGTTTCCCGTCTGTTTTCCTCCTGACAGCCTATTGATAAATTCATAATTATAACGCTGCACCTCCAAATCCAAACCCAGCTGTGTGTTGTTATAAGCCAATATATTGCCCATCCTCAAACCTTGGTTTGTCTGGTTTTGCGTATAGTTCCCTCTGTTGATAGGCAGGGTGGGTTGCAGATTGCGATATGTATTGCTGTCATTATTCAGCCACAAGCTGTATTCCTGAGTGTATGCATCCATCGCAAAGGTGCCATGCAGCTTATGCTGCTGATATCCGCCCACCATTTCCGCATCGTCATATAGCTCCAAAAAGTTGATGGGACCCGGCAATTCACGGTCAAACCACCCAGCATTCAGGCTGTAATCCAGCTGCAGTTTTTCTTTGTTATATCCAGTCTTCAGAAAGAGGTTGTGCGCCTGCTTCCGGTTGTGGGTGCGTGTGGTTTGATCTTCCACCTGCCAGTATTCGGGAGTGGGGTAGGGAAAGTCGTTCAAAGCATCATAATAGGAGTATTCCCCCGCCAAGGAGAATCTTCTGTTTTGCACATTCCCCCCGATGCTTTGGCTCCACATTCCAAAAGAGCCCACCCCGGTTTTCAATTCCGCTTCCCAAGCCGGCTGGTTTGCCGCCTTCTTGCTGTGGATATGGATGATGCCGCCGATGGCGGAAGAACCCCCATAGGCAGAGGCATTGCCCTTGATGATCTCGATATAGTCCACTTGGTTCAAGGGGATTTTGCCTAAATCAAAAGCCTCTCCAGAGCTGCTGATTACCACGTTATCCATCAGCACCAGGCTGTGTCGCCCCAGATTGCCCAAGATCGATACCGTCTGCCTTTCTCCCGTCAAACGCAAGTCTGTGCTGCCAAAAGCTGAGCTTTCCTGCAATAGATCTGCCACGCCCATCGCCGGAGCATTGGTATCAGGATATATCAATTCTGCTCCCAAAGACGGGCTGGGCGGCAGCTCAGCCTTCACCCACACGGTGGGCAACACTATCTCTTGGCTCTGCATTACGATTGTATTCCCAATACGGTGCCGGGAAAGGGTGATACTATCATACCCAATACGGGAGAAATACAGGGAATCTGCCGGATTATCAAGCTGGAAAAAACCTTGGGAGTCGCTGTAATCAAAACTGCGCTTATCCGTCACAAACACCGATTCTATGGGCTTCCCCTTGGTATCCAATATCTGTGCCCTGATAGCCGTCACAGCCTGTGGCAGCAGCCACAATAGCCCCAAGAAGGCGATTAACGCCCCCCCTCTCATAATCTGTCTCATTGGTTCACCTCATTTTATCTATTGTGACTTGAGATGAACACTTCGGTTCACACCAATCCTTCCGTGGGTGGACAACCGAACTTGTTGGCAGGTTTCCTGGCTCACAGCGGTTTGCAAAATATGCCTCAAAGAGCCTTCCCATCCCACAGGGACAGTGGATCTTTGAACCTTTAATGCTGTTTACAGTGGCGGAGACCGCTTCCGATTTTCACGGAATTCCCTATTACCTTGTGCAAAGCACCATCAAGTCACTATGAGACATTATATAGGCTCTGGCAAATCGGTCAATCCTTATTTTGCCCATAATAACAAAAATGCCGTACCCACAGCGTGAATACGGCATTTGAGATGGTTTATGAGGGAATTATTGGATCAGTGCCAACACCTTATTGGCATCTGTGATAAATTCTTTTAGTTCTTTGCCCGTAAATGGCTTTTGCTCCAAGAGGGATAGCTTGTGGATATAAGAGCAAAGGGCTGTCACTTCCTCAGCTTTGCCCGCCTCGTCCAGCTCCAAGATTTTTGTGATGATGGGGTTCTCTTTGTTGATTACCAGGGTGTGATATTTCAGCATTTCAGACATGCCTTCACCACCCAATCTGCCCATATCATGCCAACGGCGCATCTGCTCGCTAAATACTATCATGGAAGGAATATCGGCACTCTTCAAGGATTTCACTTCCACGCTCAATTCTTTATAAGCGTGTTTCATCAGCTCATCCCAAGCTGCTTTGCCCAATTTCTTAACGGCATCTGCCGGCAATTCAAAGGGTTCCAGCAAGGTTTGCTCTCCCTGATGATTGAGGTGGGGAGCCAAAATCTCGGCTGCTTCCGGATATTTCTTAAAGTATTCCTTGATGCTTTCTTCGCCAAAAGAGGCTTCCACTTTTTGACCCAAACTGCGGTAAAAGATGGATTGCAGGTGGTGTATTACGTCTTCATCAGCGGCTTCCGTCTGGTTTTCCAACAGCTCATTCACCTCGCTATCCACGCGGATAAATTCCACATTGTCCAGGGAGAGTTCCAGCTTTTGAAATACATGAGTATCCAGGGGTGTGGCCTGATAGATCACTTCGAGGCCCTGCTCTTTCATCAGGTTCAAATAGCTCACCTGTGTATCTTCACTGGCGGCATACCAAATCCGTGTCTTGCCTTCGGTCACCTGGTTACGGGTCTTGTATTCCTCCACTGTCACATAGTCTCCAGACGCCGTTTTGAAGATTACCATATCCTTCATCGCATTATAAAAATCTTCTTCTTTCAGCAAGCCATATTTGATGAAGGCCTGGATGTCTTCCCAGTATTCCTCATATTTTTTGCGATCTTCTTTGAAGGTCTCCGTAAAGTGGTCTGCCACCTTTTTGATGATATACCTATTGATTTTTTGCACCTGGCTGTCGTTTTGCAAAAAGCTGCGGGATACGTTGAGCGGGATATCTGGAATATCAATACCGCCTTTGAGTAGCAGCAGAAAGTCTGGGATCAAGTCTTCCAGGTTGTCTGCCACAAAGACGTTGTTACAAAACAGTTTCACCTGTCCCTTATAGTATTCCGGCTCATTGCGCAATTGAGGAAAGTAGAGGATGCCTTTCAGATTGAAGGGGAAATCCACATTGAGGTGAATCCAGAAAACTGGGTCTTTGTAATCATGGAATACATCCTTGTAAAATTGCTTGTATTCCTCCTCTGTCACATCCTTGGGTTTGCGGTTCCACAGCGCTTCCTGAACGTTTACCTGCTCGTCTTTGAACATGATCGGCCAGGGCAGGAAGTTACAATAACGCTCCAAGATTTCCCTGATCTTGCCTTCGTGTGCATATTCTTCAGATTCTTTATTGAAGTGGACGGTGATGGTGGTGCCCACTTCCTTGCGCTTGCCGTCCTTCATGGTGTATTCTGTGCTGCCATCACACTCCCATAAAGCTGGCTTGCTGCCTTCTTCCCAAGAGAGCGAATCGATGGTCACCTTATCCGCCACCATAAAAGAAGAATAGAAGCCCAAGCCAAAATGACCAATGATATTGGCTTGCACATCCTTAAATTTATTTATAAAGTCCTCAGCGCCAGAAAAGGCAATCTGATTGATATATTTGCGGATTTCCTCTGCGGTCATCCCTATGCCGGTATCAATTATCTGCAGGGTCTTCTTCTTTTCATCCAGTTTGATTTCCACCTTCATCTCTTCTGCCTTAAAATCAGGATCAGCATATTTACGCTTGTTGATGGCGTCCATGGCGTTGGAAACCAATTCCCTCAAAAAGATATCATGCTGTGAATACAGCCACTTTTTGATAATGGGAAAGATGTTTTCTGTGTGGATGCTCAGTGCACCCTTCTCCACTTTCTTATCTGCCATTATTATCTCCTTATCTGGTTTAAACTTGTTTCTAAAAGACAAGATATCCGGGTTCCGGCTTTTGTCAAGCGCAAACTTAGAAGACGGAGGGTTGGAGTGCTTATGTTGTTGCTCCCCTATTCCTTCCCCATTAGCCACCCTTGTCTCACCCTTGTCTCACCCTTGTCTCTCCCTTGTCTGGGCAAAGGAGGCACAAAGGAAGCTAAAGGGCAACAAATGGCATAACTGTCTGAAAAATAGAAGATAAAGCCATGATTGAACTTTGTGGACAGAATATAATGTGATAAATGAAGCTTTATAGGAATGGATATTGCATCATGGAAATGTTACAAGGCCGAAAGAGACGTGAAGCTCTCGCAAACAGAAAACAATACAGCCCGGCCACTGAGGTAAGAAATGACCAAGAAAACAATGTTATTTGTCTCGTTGATAGTGCTGCTCCTCATTGGAGCTTGCGCCAAACGTAGCACAGCCCCTGAACACAGCAAGGTGTTGGAACTCGTCAAAGAGGTGCCGATGATAGGTCCTCCCAAAGAGTTTAGCGCAGATGACAGGTATGTGTATGTGGCCACAGAACAGTGTGGATTGAACGTGATAGACACCCAAACCTGGCAAAGCCGTTGGTGGGATGAGCTGCATCCCGGTGGCTCGGATTCCCAGCTGCGTCTCATCCGTCGCGCCTCCATGGTGCCAGAACACAATCTGCTCTTTTTGGGAGAATTTGACGCTGCGGATAAGATTCGCATTGTGAATACCAGCAATCAAGACTCTTTAAAGCTGCACGATTCCATCACTGGGGATACTGACAACCTGAAACAGATCATGTTCCGCGCCATCAATGACCCCGCCGGCAATGATATCATCGAAGGCTATTTTGGCGTCTCCCGTTCACTCACCTACAGCAGATACGACGGTAATTTTTATATAGGCAGAACCTGGATCATTGAATATATCCCCGGCACCGTCTCCGGCTTTGATATCACAGACCAGCATGCGGTGATAGCCGTCTCCCAGCGCGGTTTGGTGATCTATGATCTTGAGACCCGTCAGCTTGTGGGTCAAATCTACGTTCCCGGTGAAGCCTTGGCGGTGAAGGTGAAGGGCAATTATGCCTATGTGGCTTGCCGTCAAAACGGCTTTAGGGTGGTGGATATCTCCAACCCTGCAGCTCCTGTGCTAAAAGGTGGGTATGACAAGACCACCGGTCATGCCACCAGCGTGGATGTGAAGGATAATCTGGCGATTGTGAGCTCCGGCGGTGGCGGAGTGTATCTGTTTGATATCACCAATCCCGATACCCCTGTTCTCAAAGAAAACCTCACCTCTGCCGGCTATACTAACTATGCCGCTTTCTGGAAAGATATGGCAGTGGTGGCATCCCGTGATCAGGGGATGAGATTTTACCGCATTAGATAAGAAGATCTATTAGATGGTATAGTGTGAGCGGCCTGAAGCGGGCTGCTCACATTTTTGTGGGGCAAGGATTAGTCGTAAAAGATAACGCTGGGGTTTGTGATATCTTCCCAAAACTGAAGCCAATCTGGCAGATTCTCCTCTACCAAACTTTCTGATAAACGGGTGTTTACCACAAAAGAGCTGATGGGAATGCGGGCAAAATCGAAGGGCAAAGGAGTTTTGGAATTGGCAGGGAAGAGTCCCAGTTTATAGATCACCATGGTTTGCGCCTGCGTATCCAAGAGATAATTGATAAAGTTCTCTGCCATCAATGGATGGGCAGCCGCGATGGGGATGGCTGCTGATTCACTGTATTGCCAAGAGCCTTCTTTGAGTATTTTGTGGTTGAAACTGGTCTGTGCCTGCTGTGTCTCCTGCAGCCAGTATGCGGTGCTGTTATACCCGATAATCATACCAACTTTGCCAGCTTGCAAGGCGCTTATCGCCTCATCATAGCTGTGGTATACGTCACGGATATTCTTGCGGATGCTCTTCCACAGCATTTCGTATCCAGAATCCCCAAATAGAGCACGAGTCCAAAACAGGGTGCCTCTGCCCTCGCCATTATGCTGGGCAGAGCAGATGCCCAATTGACGAAAATAGCGGGCATCCTGAAGCTCCCCAAATGATTCCGGGGCATTGGCAAACACCTTTGTATTATACACAAGGCACAGATTGGCATAGCCGTATGGGACAAGACGCTTCTGGGCATCAGGTATCAAATCCCGGCTGAGATTGAAGCGGGAAAAGCCAGCGATGGGGACAAAAAGCGAGCGGGATGAATCCAGCCATGTGAAGGCATTATCCAAGCCCATCACTACATCCACATGGGAGGAGTTGCCCTCTATTTGCAAAGTATCCAAGAGGGAGGGAATATCCTCAAAGATACGCAGCTTTACGGTGCAGTTATATTTGTCCTTAAACTCTTTGAATACGGCATCTTCAAAGCCACGCAGACGGATGTGTTTGGGTGCCCAAACATTTAATTCACTGGCAGGCAGCTGCGGGGTATCAGTTTGCCCAGCCGGCTTTGGGCTCTGTTTTTTGCCACAAGCTCCCACCATGATGAGGAGGGTGATGATCAGCAGAAAGCGCAGGTATCTTATCACATTGCTCCAAAGAGGATCCATGCCACAAAGAAATCCATGATGAGGATGGTGACGGCGCTGTAAACCACGGTTTTGGTGGTGGCTGTGCCCACTCCTTCGGCGCCGCCTTCGCTGCGGTCTCCAAAGTAGCAGCTGAGAGTGGTGATGATAAAACCGAAAACAGCCGATTTGATGAGCCCGCCCCAGAGATCGAAGGGTTGGAAATAGCTCTTCATATTGTTAAAGAAAGTATGCCAGTGTATGCCGTAACGCAGCCAGGAAAAGTACCAGGCGCAGATGATGCCCACGATATTGGCAAACACGGTCAAGAGCGGGAAGGTGATGATTCCGGATAGGATTCTGGGCATATACAAGAATTCTGCGGGCTGTATATTCATGCTGCGCAGGGCATCCAGCTGTTCACTCACCTTCATCGTTCCGATCTCTGCGGCGATGGATGCGCCCACCTTTCCCGTCATTACCAATGCCGTCAACACGGGCGCCAGCTCCACCATGGTGGATTTGGAGATCAATACGCTGAGGAGGTGGATGGGGATATAGCCCTTGGATTGGTAAACCGCCTGCAATGCCGTAACCAAGCCGGTGAAGGCGGCGGTGAGTGCAATCAAAAAAAGCGAATCAAAACCGATTCGCCTGAGTTGGATAAATATTTCCTGTCTGCGGATGAAGACAGATTTGAGCGCCTTCAAAGCCTGAGTGGTGAAAACCACATAATCACCCAGTGCCCAAAGGAAGCTATTGTTCATGGAAGGAATCTAAGCTGCGAAAGAGGGTGTATTCTTTTACAAAGCTGAGGTCTACGGAGCCGGTGGAGCCATGCCTGTTTTTGCCAATGATGATCTCGGCAACGCCGGGCTTTTCGCTCTTTTCCTGATAATAATAATCGTCTCTATAGATAAACATCACCAGGTCTGCATCTTGCTCGATGGCGCCGGATTCTCGCAGGTCTGCCAGGCGGGGGCGTTTGTCGTCACGGTTCTCCAATCCACGGTTGAGCTGGGAGAGGGCAATGACGGGGATTTTCATGTCTTTGGCAAGGATTTTGAGGGCGCGGGAGATTTCGGAGATTTCCTGCTGGCGATTTTCTCTGTCGCGAGGCAGGGTCATCAATTGCAGATAGTCTATCAGGATGAGGTCCAAGCCACCCACTTCAGCAGCCAGACGACGGGTCTTTGCCCTGATATCAAGGGGGCTGTTGGTGCCGGATTCATCAATATAAATCTGCTTGGTGGAAAGCACATCTGAGGCCTGCATGATGCGGCGCAACACCTCTTCGTTCATCCCATAGCCCTTCAGCATGTTTTCCATATTCACCTCTGCTGCAGAGGCAAACATCCTCATCACAACTTCGTCTGCCGCCATTTCCATGGTAAATACTCCCACCTTCTTGGCTTGGTTCACTGCGGCGTTGCTGGCTATATTGAGTGCCAAGGAGGTCTTACCCATGGCGGGGCGGGCTGTTATGATGATAAATTGGCCGGGACGGAAGCCTCCGGTAAGCTTGTCCAAATCTGAAAACCCGGAAGACACTCCCATTACGGGGACCTTTGAGGTAGCGATGGAATCTATGGTATGCAGCACATCGCCACTGATGGAATCCAGCCTTACAAAGCCTTGGTGTGAAGGCAGCTCAGCTATGGCAAAGATGGATTGCTCGGCATCGTCAACCACGCTTTTCACCGGCTTGGTGGAGCTGTAACAGTTTTCAATGATTCCGTTACAGGCTACTATAAGGTGACGCAAAAGTGCCCTTTCCACCACGATATTGAGGTGGTATTCAAAGTTTGCACTGGAGACCACCAGGTCTGCCAATTCGCTGATGGCAGGTGTTCCGCCCACCTTTTCCAGGTGTTTGTTGCGTTTCAGCCTATCCAAGAGGGTGAGGATATCGATTTCTATGCTTTCATTAAACAGCTCGGCAATGGTGCGAAAGATGAGCTTGTGAGCAGGCTTGTAGAGGTATTCCTCTTTGATCATTTCGATGCCTTTGCTCACCACGTCGGCATCTATCAGCATGGCAGACAGAATTGCCGCTTCGGCATTGATATCTGCAGGCAGAGAGCGTTCGGAAATCTTCTGGGGGTCTGTGGGTGCTGTTTTCTTTGCCATACTGGGGCTCAAGCTTTGGGGTAGATCTTTTGCTCGTAAAAGCGGATCACAGGTGGGGGCACAAAGTCTGTCAAGGGTGCCTTCAGATCTGCAAGTTGACGCACCATGGATGAAGAGAGATACATATATTTGAGGGATG
>JAAYQD010000052.1 GCA_012519465.1 Candidatus Cloacimonadota bacterium | reverse complement strand
TTCCGGATATATGGGCTATCAAAAGTATGAAGTGAGCTCGCCGGTGTATAAGATCTATGAACTGGGCATGGTGGCAAAACCGCGGCGCAACCTCTTTGTGAATATGGGATTGCAAGGACTTGATATTGATGATATAGATGACTGGAGCGATTATAGGAGCATCATCTGGAGCTTTTATGCAGGTGTGGGCTTCAAATCTGGGATTGGTCCTTTGCGCTTCGCCATGGCAGTGAGGGAGGGTGGGCAGCTCAATTATTACCTCAATTTGGGCTATGATCTGGATGTGTTCCACTTTTCCAGACGTTAGACAAGGCTGGTCTGCAGAGCTTCACCTCCAATTTTGTGGTTGACATATTGATGGCATTTAGAAAGGTGATATCCACACACATAATTTCTGGAGAATAATAAATGAGATTTCCCCGCCCCGATAAAGACGAGATTATATCCCTGCTCTCTATCACCGATCCACAAGAGCTGAAGGAGCTATATGCCCGTGCTTATGACGTTAAAACCCAATATATAGGGCGCAAAGTGTGGTTCAGAGGCATCATTGAGCTCAGCAATATCTGCTCCAAGGATTGCTTTTATTGCGGCATCCGCTCCGGCAATCCATCCGTCTCCCGCTACACCATTTCCCCGGAAGAAGTGGTGGAAGAGGCCCGCTGGTGTTATGAACAGGGCTACGGCTCCATAGTGCTGCAGGCAGGAGAACGCAGCGATAGCACATGGACAGAGCTGATATCCAAGCTGCTGCGCCAGATCAAGGAAGTATCTGGTGGCAAGCTGGGCATCACCCTCTCTTTGGGAGAGCAAAGCAAGGATATCTACCGCCAGTGGTTTGACGCCGGGGCACACCGTTATCTCTTGAGGGTGGAGACCACCAATGCCCATCTTTACAAAGAGCTGCATCCCCCAGACCACAGCTTTGAAAACAGAGTGAAATGTTTGGGTTATCTGAGGGAAGTGGGCTATCAGGTGGGCACCGGGGTGATGATTGGTTTGCCCAATCAGAGCCTGGCAGACTTGGCTGATGACCTGCTCTTCTTTTATGATATCGATATAGATATGATTGGCATGGGACCCTTTATCCCTCACAAAGACACGCCTTTGGGACATCTGGTGCCCAGCCACAATCCGGAAGAAGCCATAGAGCTGGGGCTAAAGATGATTGCCGCCAGCCGTATCTTTCTGAAAGATGTGAACATAGCCTCCACCACCGCTTTACAGGCGCTGCGTGAAGATGGCAGGGAATTGGGGCTGTTGGCAGGAGCCAATATCATCATGCCCAATGTAACAGACACCAGCTATCGCCGGGGATATCAGCTCTATGAAGGCAAGCCACACTTGGATGAAAATGCCTCAGACAGCCGTGACAGCCTCCAGCAAAATATCGAAGCCATTGGCGAAACAATTGCATATAACGAATGGGGCGATTCAGCTCACTTTTGGGCTCGCACCAATAAATAATGGAATAAAGAGTAATAAGGAGACTTAGAGATATGTTACCAGGTGGAAAAGGAATGCAAGACCTGATGAAAAAGGCGCAAAAAATGCAGCAAGAAATGGAGCGCAACCAGAAAGAACTGGAAAGCAAGATCTTCACTGCCAGCTCCGGCGGTGGAATGGTGAGCGTGGAAATGACTGGCAAAGGCGATATCAAGAGCCTGAAAATAGACCCTCAGGCGGTGGACCCTGAAGATGTGGAAATGTTGGAAGACCTTATCATTGCCGCCATCGCTGAAGCTCAAAACCAAGTGAACGAAGCCAGCGGCTCCATGATGGAAAGCCTCACCGGCGGAATGAAAATCCCCGGTTTGTTCTAAGCTATCATGCTCATTTCCCCTCGTTTGGAAGAGCTGATCAAAGCCTTGAACGGCTTGCCTGGCATTGGCCGTAAAACCGCACAGCGCCTGGCATGGTACCTCTTGAGTGCCGACGCTGAGATTGCCACGGATTTGGCAAAGACAATCGTGGATGCCGTCCAAAGCTATGCCCCCTGCGGCGTGTGCAACCTCATCTCAGAAAGCGATCCCTGCCCCTTGTGTGCTTCCGCCGATAGGGATGATAGCCAGCTGTGTATCGTGGAAAACAGCGGTGACGTGCATATCCTGGAGAATATGAACGAATACCGCGGGCGTTACTATGTGCTGGGGCATCTGCTATCTCCTTTGGATGGCTACGGTCCTGAAGAGCTGGGCATCCCCAAATTGATGGAGCTCTTGGCAGAGCGCAAACCAACCGAACTGATCCTGGCTCTCAAACCCACGGCTGAGGGAGAGGCCACCATCCACTATCTCACGCAAATATTTACCGAAATATCCATCAATATCACCCGCCTTTCCACGGGTATTCCCTTTGGAGGGGAGCTGGAATATTCCAGTGCTCTCACCTTGGCGAATGCCTGGAATAGACGCTATTCGGTGCAATAGATGTTTACTGGTATCATAGAATCTGTCTCTCCAATCACTGCCATTCGTGAGGCTGCCGGCAAGCGCTATTTGCAGATACAGCGCCCAGCCTTGTTTGATGATATCAAAATTGGCAGCAGCATTGCCAGTGACGGGATTTGCCTCACGGTGCTCAGCCTTGATGAATCCATGTTTGAAGTGGAAATCATGGCGGAGACACTGCACAAATCAACCGCCGGAATATGGGAGCGGCGCCGGCTGCTGAATCTGGAGCGGGCAATGAGAGCAGTTGGCAGATGGGATGGGCATATCGTTCAGGGGCATGTGGATAGCGTGGTAAAACTAAAGCGAATCCGTAACCTGGGAGATACAAAATACCTATATTTTAATATCATACCAGGGGATGGCGAGCTAATGGTGCCCCAGGGTTCCATCGCCATCAACGGTGTGAGCCTCACGATAGCGGAGCTTGCCAGTGATAGTTTTGCCGTGGCTCTCATTTCCCACACCTTGGAAAATAGCAACCTCGCATTACTCAACGTGGGAGACCCCGTAAATGTGGAATATGACGTGATCGGCAAATACATCCAAAGAAAAGGCTCCCAAAAGCAGATATCACAGGAATGGTTGTATGAACAAGGTTTTTAGGCTGGCGGCAATAGTATTATTGACGGTGATGATGGTATCCTGTGGCAGCAGGAGAAACCCCACGGGGGGTCCCGAAGACACGGTAAAGCCAGAAGTGCTTACCATTATGCCTCAGGTGTATACAGAGCTTTCTGATCGCATCGAAATCACTTTTTCCAAGCCTATGGATAGAAGCAGCTTCACGGAAGGGCTCTATTTTTACCCTCCCATTATGAACAAAAAAATCAGCTACAGCGGCAGAGCTCTCACCATTCAAATCAATGAAAAACTGTTGCCTGATACAAACTACCACCTTACGCTCAGCACCCGTATCAAAGACCTGCGTGGCAATGCCTTGGCACACAACCAAAGCTATACCTTTGCCAGCGGAAAGCTCAACAATAACCGCTTGAGCGGCCAGATAGCCTATGAAAACCCCGGTGATATGGGCAAGCCGATCATCCTGGATTTGTTGGATGCGGATTCCCTCTTGGTATGCAGTGGCAGCGTCTTGGGCAGCAGCTATGCAATTGATGCGCTCAACCCTGCCAGCTATATCTTGAGGGCATATCAGGATTTGGATGGGAATGGACGCTATGACTTTGGCAGGGAAGCCTATTTTGAAGAAAAACTGACCTTGCAAGGCAACCTAAGCCTGGATTTGATGATGGCTTATGCATATAGCACTGTGGTGCGCATCCAAAGCGCAAGAGCGGTATCCAAACAGGAAGTGGAGGTGAGCTTTAATAAATCCCCCAGCAGCTTGGGAAGTATAAAGATCCAAAGCACTGAGGGTAAAAGGCTGCCCATCCTATTGCAGGAGCTGGAAAACAGCAAGCTTACCCTCATCACCGCTCCTCAGGATAGCAGCAGCTACCGCTTGGTGATCTCAGACCTCTTGGACAGCAAGAAAAACTATAACCCAGAATCTGCAATGAGCTTTGCCAATAGTACAATAATTGATGAAAACCCTCCTTTGCTCCTGAGCTCCAAACCGCGCAATGGCACCAGCGTGTCATCCCTCAGGCCAGTGCTGGAGCTGGAGTTCAATAAGATAATCCCCATGGAAGGCTTGAAAGTGAGGCTGGTGGCCTCCGATACCAAACAGGATGTGCCTCTGCAAATTATCAAGGCGGATTCCCGCTTCTGCCAGCTGCGTCCCACCCAGGATTTGACAAACTATCGCAGCTATCAGCTCATTATCGAAGCACACACCCAGGATACCTTTGGAAACCGCATTGGTACGGAAGAAAGCATTAACTTTTTGCCCCTGATAAAATCCCGGGATTAAGGGCACACTCCCCAGAATTCCCCCTCTTTTTCTTATCTCTTCCCTGTTAACCACCCTTGTCTCTCCTTTGTCTCGACAAGGGAGAGACAAGGGTGGTACAAGGGAGGCTAATGGGCAAGGAGTAGGGAAAGCTATACTTTGCGCTGATAAATCAAGGGCTCTTTAGCTGCGTTCACCCAGCTATATTTTACCTCTCCTATGTAAATCGTATGGTCTCCACTGCGGATTTGGCTTGTTACTTCGCATTCAAATGCAGCCAGAGCCTCGGTGGGGATGGGAAGCTTGTTCAATTTTCCGGGGATGTATTTGGTATCGGTCTCGGCAAATTTATCCACATCTTTTCCAGAATTGCTGCCTGAAAATGCACACAACTGTTTCATCTCCACTGAGGGGAAGATGAGGTTAAAGAAGCGGTGTTCCTCCAAACATTCATGGGTAAAGCGGTTGTGACCGATGGAGATGGCAAACATGGGCGGTTGGATGGAGGTGCGCATAAACCATTCCACGGTAATCAGGTTATAGCCGTTATCCGGCTTTTGGGTGGCTACCAAAGCAATCTTGGCAGGCAAATGTACCTTTGCGTATGCCGTGCTGAGCTCTGTGATCTTCATTGTAAATCCTCCAATCTTACTATGTATAAATTATATCTCAAAACAGGAGATGGGGCAAGATAAAGCTACACAACAAAAAGAGCCGCCTCTGATGAAGCGGCTCTGTGTATGTTGATATTAGTTTGATTATTTCTTTTTGGTAAGCTTTTGAATTCTTTGTTTTTCCTTGCGGGTGATGCTAAACACATCCAATACTAGGTTGCTTGCCAGGAATACTGAGGAGAAGGTACCAACAATCACGCCCAACACCATGGCAAGGGCAAAATCGTGGAGGACAGTGCCACCAAAGAAATACAGTGCCAATGCGGAGAACAGAGTGGTGATGGTGGTGACGGTGGTGCGGCTGAGAGTGCTGTTGAGGGCTCTGTTGAATATCGAGGGCAGGGGATCATTGCGATAGATCACGAGGTCTTCACGGATACGGTCGAAGACCACGATGGTATCGTTGATGGAATAACCCACGATGGTGAGCAAGGCGGCTATAATCTGGGTGGTGATCTCTTTACCGGTGAGGGAAAAGACACCCAAGACTATGATCACGTCGTGAAACAGTGCCAAAATAGCCATTACGCCGAAGGTGAGCTCGAAACGGAACCACACATAAATCACCATCAGGATGAGGGCGATGATAACGGCGACAGTGGCTTGACTACGCAATTCGCCACCCACTTTGGGGCCTACCACGTAGATCTCTTCCACCACATCTTTTGCAAGATCTCTACCTTGCACGTATTCGGGCAGATTCTGTTGGATAATCTTCAAGATTTCGTCTTTCACGCCGCTGGTCACCTCCTCATCATCAGTTTTGCTCTTGATTTTGATGAGGAAGGAGGCATTGGCAGGGTCGCCGATATTTTGTATTTCAGCTTCCGGGAAGCCGTGTTTGTTTAGTACATTACGCAGGGTTGCCACATTGAGCAGAGGGGTATTGGGGTCTGCAGCTTTCAGATTGATTGATGCAGATACGCCGCTGGTAAAATCAATGCTCCAATTCACGCCGCGGGTGAGGAGCAACACGATGCTGCCCAAAACCAGGATGCCGGCGATGATGTATGAAATCATGCGTATTTTGACGAAGGGGATATTAGGGTTTCTAAATAGTCTCATTTCAGGCTCCTCAAATACTCATGGTTTTTTTGTTTGCACCAAGCATAAGGCTTTCCATCAATGAACGCAGGAAAACAATGGCACAAAACATTGAGCCAATGATGCCGATGGCAAGGGTGATGGCAAAACCACGGATGGGTCCTGAACCAAACTGATACAATACCGCTGCGGCGATGAGGGTGGTGAGGTTTGAATCCCACACAGTGATCACTGCACGCTTGAATCCAGCATCAACTGCTGAGCGAGGGTTTTTGCCTGCACCCAGCTCTTCGCGGATACGTTCAAATATCAATACATTATTATCCACAGCCATTCCAATGGTGAGGATGATGCCAGCGATGCCGGGCAGGGTGAGCGTGGCACCAAAGAGGGTGAGCATTGCCAAGATAAAGCCCACGTTGAAAACCAGAATGAAATCGGTGATCAATCCCGCCAGCTTGTAATAAATCAGCATGAACAGTGCCACAGCCAAGAGGCCGATGATGGCAGCCATGGTTCCGCTTTTGATGCTGTCTGACCCCAAGGTGGCTCCGATGATGGAGGTGCTGATGGGGATAATGGGGGCTTCCAGGTTTTTGGAATTGAGCAGGATTGCCAATTCGCTGGCTTCGCTGGTGGTAAAGCTGCCGGTGATCTGAGCTCTGCCGCCGGGGATGCGTTCATTGATATGAGGGGCAGAGTAAACAATTCCATCCATCAGGATGGCAAGGCGTTTGCCCACGTTGTCTGATGTGACGCGTTCAAAACGGCGTGTGCCTTCGCGGGTCATTTCCAGGGAAACGTAAGGTTTGTTTGCCGTGCGTGGGTCGGTGGAGCTGGAAGAGCCAAAATCCACCTTGGCACGGGCTATATCAACACCAGTCATTTCCTGGGCAGATTTGAGCACATAGAAAGGACGATCGGCGTTTGCATCCTGCAGGTCAAGCTTTTGGAAGGCAAGCTGATAGCCGGCGGGGATGAGATTTATAAAAGATGAATCTGCCACTAGCTCGTTCATCAAACGCACATTGGACTGGGGGATTTCATAGTTGATTTCACCGCGTCCAATCAAACTGCGGAATATGCCGGCGGTGGTATCCAAAGAATCCACTTCCAGCTTGAGGCTATCCACCAGGGCTTTGTCTTTTTTAGCAATCTCTGCCAAAGCCGGAAAGCGGGAAACATTCATCTTCACAGATTGGTCGATAGAGGTAAGAACGCGCTCGGCTTCTTCGGGGGAAGCCACCAGTTTAAATTCCAGCATAGCGGTTTTCTTTACCAAACCTTCAGCTGCTTCGAGGTCTTTGACACCTGGGAGCTGAATAACTATGCGTTTTTCTCCCATTTTTTGGATGATGGGTTCGGCTACGCCGAATTGGTCAATACGATTGCGGATGATCTCGATATTATTATCCACAGCACCAGCCACTTGATTGGCAGGTATCTGAGCTGTATCCACTTCCAGGATAATCTGCATGCCGCCTTTGAGGTCCAGACCCAGATTCAGTTTCTGGGTGGCCCACCAACCGGGTAGGCCGTCAAACGCCAAAGGAGCAAGGAAGAAAGCTGTTCCCAGTATGAATATCAGGATAGCGAGTCCGCGCCATGAGAACTTTTTCATTGGCTTATGCTCCATGTTTCATTAGTATAATTTTAGAATTTCCAATCCAAAGATTTTGAATCTATCCATTCGTCAAGTCATTTATTGAATATGTGAGATTCAATGCTCCGGTTTGAAGCCTACGGATTTGTTTTCAGGCATTCCCTGCACTTTGATTTCTCCATATTGCTTTTCAAAGGTATCTATATTCTTTTCAAGCAGTTGCAACAGCTGTTTGGCATGGGAGGGGGTGCATAGAATGCGGCTGTAGATATTGGCATGGGGGATGCCCGGCAGGAATCTGCCACAATCAATAATAAATTCGGAAGGGGAGTTTGTAATCACGAAGAAATTGGCATAGGTGCCTTCCCCTACTTTCTCGTCAATCTTGACGTTAAGCTGTTGTGGTTGTTGAGGTTGTTTGGGTATTTTAGACATTTCATTTACTCCTTTGTCTTATCTTCCATCATCAATAAAATGGTTGGAAGGAATCATTTTGTGGGCACTGTGTATTTTGTCTATCAAAAAAGCATAATGGGGGCTGGCGCTGCATAAGGCGGCGTTGCCCATGATGATTATTCTATCCATTGCCCGGCTGAGAGCCACATTCAATTTGCGATCCACGCTACCATCATCGGAGACCGCCTCAAGGTTGCGCAATTCGCCGCTTTCCCTCAAGGGGAGGGTGAGGATGATTACCTTGCGTTCAGAGCCTTGAAAGCGCTCCACAGTGTCTATTGTGATGTTTTCATACTCTTTGCCCAAGGTGTTGCGCAGGGCTTGGATCATTGCCCTGAATGGCGCCACAATGCCCAAATCGGTGTTGTGGTTCTGCAGCTCTCCCAAGGCTTCAAAGGTTTTGATGAGCTTTAGGATAAGCTGGCAATGGTGATCATCATAAAAAGCGGTGCTGCCCTTGGGGGTGTCTATCCAGATAATGCGGCCATCCAGCTGGCAAGAGGCTTCTGGCAGAGATAGCGGCTCGTTTTGGCGGGGCAGGGCGCTGTGGAGGCTATCCTGGTAATAATGGTTGATGAGACTGGCGATATCCTCATGCATCCGATAGTGTTTCTGTAACATATAGTGTCCCTGCTGCCAGTTTTGCATCTTGCATTTCAGATATAGCCTTTCCATCATGGAGCGGTTGTAGCTGCTGTAACAGAGGTCATTGAGCTGGTCAGAGGTGAAGCTGTAATCTGCCTTGTCTTGAGAGATGATGGGGGGCAGCTGATTTTGATCTCCGATCAGGATGCATCTTTGGGCTTTGGCAAGGATGCCCAAGATGGCGGGTTCGATGATCTGGGAGGCTTCATCGATGATGAGGGTGCCAATCTCCTCCTTGAGGCTCATCAGGTCTTGTATCCAGCTGTTACAGCTTTGCACGGTTGCCACCCAGATGCGGTTTGAACGCAGGATACTGTCTATGTCAAAGAAGCGTTTGCCTCGGATGAGGTTTTCCAGCAGTTGCTCCTCGATATTCTGGGAGCGTCCTGTGCGGATAAAGGGGATATCATGCTTGTGCAGGTTGAGGCATATCTCATCCACGGCTCTATTGGTGAAACTGAGTACCAGAACGGTCTGCTCTGTCTCATGATACAGCTTTTTGATATAGCGGGTGAGCAGTCCGGACGTCTTGCCGGTGCCGGGTGGTCCCTGGACCACGCAGTAGTCTTTGGCGCTGTCAATCTGGGCGATGGTGGCGTCGATATCATCAGTGGAGGAGTGTGTCACGGTGTCAAATTCCGGCTCCAGGATGCCCATCAGCTTGTGTCTCTTCTGAGGGGTGGCGGTTAAAAAGCCGGTAATGGATGCCAGGGGACCAAAGAGCATTGTCTCCAAAAGGTCATGCTCCAGAGCCCAGGTGTGGGATTCAATGGTATCGAGGTTGATATTGAGCACGCCTCTGGCTCTTAGTTCGAGATGGTCGTCTTCCAGGCGGATGAGCTCTGCCCGGATGATTTCCTGTCCCCACACGGGCAGATCCTCGCGGTAAGCTATCACCACGTCGCCTTCCCGGAAGTTACTAATCAGGGTTTTATCCGGTCTGCTGAAGCGCAGGATATTGGTGGCAGCGGATTGGAGCTTCATGGATTGGATGATCCTATAGCGGCGTTCTTTCTCCTCCCGGCTCAGTTGCCAGAGGGCGTTATAGCCATAGCTGCTTTCGCCGATGGAGCCCAGGGAGCCAATCTTGGCATACCAGGTTTCCCTCACCGCCAGGCGTATCTGCTCCAAATACCATTCATACTCCATGGGGGAGAGGGAGCCCAGCAGGGTTTGCACCTTATTCAGCTTTGCCCGGCTGAATTGCGGCAAGCCACTGCCATCATATGTCTTTAGCCAGGTAAAGAAGACTGCGGGGTCTTCTGCCAATTGCTTCCAAAGGCCCAGGATGCGGTTACGGCACATGATGAGGGTGCGTTCCTGGTTCTTGGTATTGCTCACGTGTAAGAGGCTCTTTTGCGGCAGGCGGGAATAGAGGATGGAGCTGGTTCCCAGCTTGCCCTTGGGGTAGCTATTACGGATAAGCATGTTGTAGCCCACCACCTGCGCCTGGTGTTGAGACCAGGGTTGAAACTTGGGGGCGCTGCCGCTTTTCAGCTCCACGATGCAGTATTTATCGCCTCGTTTATAAAGCAAATCCAGGCGTCCCTGCAAGCCATAGCGGGGAGAGATGTAGGATGGCTCCAGCATCATTTCATCTTTGCTGGCAAGCTGTGCCATTGCCTTCAGGCGTGGGAAATGCTCGCTTTTGATGCAAGAGTGTATCTCCTTGGCAGCATCGATGCCCAAAGCCACCATGGGGATGGGAGCCCTATCCATGCTGCGCCTGAAGAGCTCGTCATAATCCGCCTGAGGATCTTCCATCAAGTCATCAAAGATATTATTGACCGCAATGCCCTGCACCATGCTTTGGCTGGCTCCTTCGCTGATAAGACGGCTGAGGATGGCAAGCTGGGGATGCATCTCGTTTTGGGAGATACATTCTGCGATGCTGGTCACATCCATCAGGTAATCCGGTTCCAGCACTATCATGGTGGAATGGTTGTCTATGTATTGATTGGGAGCGCCAGAGCTTTCGCTCACATTGATGCAATTGAGGGTAGCCCATTGCCACATACAACGCCCCAATAAAGACCACTGGCTTCCCTCTCCGTTCTCGGGACGGTCCCGCAGTTTGATGTAGATTTGCACCCCATTTTCATCCAGTGCCTGTATTTCGATGCCGGTGACCCGTTCGTCTGTTTTGGTAAGCCTCCAGCTATGCACCACACAGGTGAGATCATGGCGCTTTGCCTGTGGACGGTCTGCAAAGAGGGTGGCATTGTGTTCTGTGAGAAAGCTTGCCAGGGCGTCCAGCTCCAGCTCCTCCTGATACCATGCCAAGAGATCGTGCATCACATGGCAGGCGGTGAGGAAGTTTGCCATGGAAGGCACTATCTCACCATCATGTGCCACCTTGTTGCCATAGATGCGCAGGAGGTTTGCCTGTTTGGAGAGCTCTGCTGGGATATTCACCAGGTCATGATAATACTGCATCCGGGCAAAGAGACCATTGGCAGAAACCTGAGCATCCCGGGTGAGCTCCTTATACATCTCCTCCAAGAGGCCTCTGATGATCAGCTGTCTGGCTTTGATGGTCTGCGCATCTGTGGTCAGCTCCAATAGCTGATCCAGTATCTTTTGCGCCTTTGCCAAATCCAGCAGCTTCATCTATTATCCCAGGTCTGTCTCGTCAAGTTCAGCTTCGTGATTCTCCTCAGAGGGGTCTTTGCTAAAGAAAGCAGCCACAAAGTCTTTGATGCGGAAGTTTTCTAGATCATTGATGCTTTCGCCCACGCCGATTAGCTTGAGGGGCAATTGCAGGGTGTGTCTCAGATTGAAGATGATACCGCCCTTGGAGGTGCCGTCATATTTGCTGAGGATGAGCCCGGAGAGCTTGATTGCCTGATCAAAGTGGCTGGCTTGGGAAATGGCGTTTTGCCCCGTGGTGGCGTCCAATACCAACAGGGTTTGATGGGGCGCATCGGGGATGAGCTTTTGGATGCTGCGCTCTATTTTGGTGAGCTCCTGCATCAATCTGTCTTTGGTATGCTGGCGTCCTGCGGTATCGATCAGCACGATATCCACTCCGCGCGCCATTGCAGAATTGACGCCATCATATACCACTGCCGCGGGGTCTGCATTGGCAGCAGATTTGATAAAGGCTGCTCCCGAGCGCTGTGCCCAGATTTCCAGCTGTTCGATGGCTGCGGCTCTGAATGTATCAGCAGCCACGATCAAGACGCTTTTGCCCATCTCTTTGAAGCGATGTGCAATCTTGCCGATGCTGGTGGTCTTACCCACGCCGTTTACCCCCACAAACACCACCACATAAGGCTTGGCATTCACTTCAGCAAAGAAATCAGGCTCTTCCGCATCTTCCTCCTCTTTGGAAAGCAGTATATCCTGCATAATCTCCTGCAACACATCCTGCACCACTCCTGCATCCTCGATGCGATCCACGCGGATTCTTTCGGTAAGGCGCTGGATGATAACCTCACTCATGTGCACTCCGGTATCTGCTCTTAGCAGGATTTCCTCTATTTGATCCATCAATTCTTCATCAACTTTGCCCCGCAGGCGGATGGCTTCGGCTATGCGGCCTATAAAGCCACTGCGGGTTTTTGCCAGTTTCTGGCGCAAGTTTCTCATTATACTCAGCATTGAGTGCTCCTATTGTATGATTATAGTTGACATTCTTACAGCTTGCCATAATATTGAACCCATAGACATAGTCAACCAAAATCTAAGGGGATGAGATGAATAAAAGACCTTTCAAGCCAGAACTGCTCCTGTTGATAGTGATCCCTCTCTTGATCACTTTCTTTGGCGTAAGCCTCTATTACAGGCAAGATGAGACCAAGGTGGTAAGCAGAGACCTCCAGATGCAGGAGGCCTTTGGCGATAGCCTGCACCAGGTATTCCGCATCGAGGGAGCTGATGAAATGCAGCCCGTACCGGCAACCAAGCCAAAATCCATTGGCAACAGAGAATTGAGCCTGGCACTGGCGTTGATCATGGGCGTGGCGGCTCTTTGGGGAGGATATATGCAGCGCAGATGGCTATGGTATATCGTCATCTCCCTGGCATTGGCATTCACGATATTGGGCTCCTCCTATGTGGGCATCCAGCTCACGGCGTTTTTCCTGCCCAACCTCCTCCTGGCAGCCCTCATCACCCTTATTATAGGCAAGCTCTTTTTCGTCCATTCTCTGATCCGTTTCCGCCTGATCCTCTGTTCATTCCTCTCTGCTGTTGTCATCACCCTATATTACTTCCTGCTCTTTTTGTTCACTTCCCAACCCTTTGGCTGGGCGGATGCCAAGGCGGTATTCTGGAATGGCATCATATTGGTTATCTTCACCACATTTGGGCTCACCGTTGCTGATTTGATACTTACGCCTTATCGCAAGAAATACTTCTATCCGCCTCTCTTGGCAGAGGATGAAGAAGAGGCAGAAGATGCTGAGTGACAGGGATTTCTTTGTATTGCCACCGCATGAGGGAATGGTGGATTATGGGGCTGTATTTGGCAATGCAAACCCCGTTTATATCGAAATTGGCAGCGGCAAGGGGGAATTTATCTCCCAATACCCCACCTTGTATCCGGATGCCAACTTCCTGGGCTTTGAGGTGCGTGAAAAGCGCATCCGCAATATCTTGAAGAAACTGGATACCACCCGCAATCCAAACGTGAGGCTGATGGTGGAGCTGGTGGATGAAGGGATCAGGGAGAGGCTGCCGGCTGAGTCTGTGGAGGGAGTGTTTATCCAGCATCCCGATCCCTGGCCCAAGAGGCGTCATCACCGCCGCCGTCTTATCCAGCCTGTCTTTTTGGAGGCATTGGCTTATATCCTCAAGAAAGACGGCTTTGTGCAGATATCCACAGATCATGCAGAGTATGCCACGTGGATAGAGCGCGAGTTTGCTCAATGCCCATTATTCAAGCCTGTATTTTCAGAAACAATTCAGAATAGCCCCCATCTGGAAAACCACGTGGTCACCTGGTTTGAAGAGGAGCAACGCCGCCAGGGCTATGAACCGCAATTTATGTTTTATCACAAAGTGTAACAGGAGTATCCCCAGTGTACAAGTTCAGCGAAAACCGTGAAGTAAACGAAATGCTAAACCAGGTTGTATTCTCCATCCAAGAGCTTACCACCAAACAAATACAGCATATCCAGAGGCTCACCAATATTGGCAAAGCCCTGTCTTCTGAAACCAATCTGGATAAAATCTTTGATATGATTTTACAGCAGGCCATCGAATTTACCAATGCCGATGGCGCCACCATCTATATGGTGGATGCAGAGAGAAAACAACTGCGCTTTGAGATTGTGTACAACCGCACCATGAACATACACCAGGGCGGCACCAAAGAAAAGGTGGATTGGCCCAGCATCCCTTTGTATAACGAAGAGGGAAATCCACGGCTGAATCACATCGTAACGGCCGTTTATCACACCAAGAAAAGCCTCTATTTTGATGATGTATACCAAACAGACGATTATGACACCTCCGGCACCAGGAGGACAGACCGGCAGCGCGATTACCGCAGCAAATCCATGCTCACCCTGCCCCTCAAAAACCACGAGGACGACGTCTTGGGCATCATCCAGATGATCAACGCCATGGATAAGAATGGCAAGGTGAATAGCTTTAATGATGAACACCGTACCATGATGGATTCCCTGGCGTCCCAAGCCGCCATCGCCCTCTCCAACCGCCATCTGATTGCCGAACTGGAAAAGCTGCTCATGCAATTCATGCATTCTATCGCCAAAACCATCGAACGCAAAAGCAAATACTCCTCAAACCATATTATCAGGGTGGCAAATCTCACCGATATGTTTGCCACCAAGATAAACGACGCCACCCAGGGTCCTTACAAAGACGTGCACTTTAGCAAAGAAGAATTGACGGAGCTTTCCATGGCTGGCATGATGCACGATGTGGGCAAGATTATCACCCCGGAATATGTGATGGATAAGAGCACCAAGCTGGAAACCATCATGGATAGGATAGACCTCATCACCCAGCGTTTTCATACCATGCGCCTTTTCTTCAGATACCAATATGCCATCCTCTCAGAGCAGGATTTTGCAGATTACACTACCATACATTTGGGCAAATCCCATACACTTGAGGAAGTGGAGATGTGGTTGGATGGGGAGCTGGCATTTGTGAACGGAGTCAATATCGGCACAGAATTCCTCCCGGACACGGATATGGAGAGGTTGGAAGAGCTTACCAAATATAGCTTTGAGCATGAAGGGGAACAGTACTATCTGATCTCAGAGGAAGAAAAGCGCAACCTGCAAATCAGGCGCGGCACCTTGCTGCCGGAAGAGATCAATATCATGGGTCAACACGTAAACGTCACCTGGGAAATGCTCTCCGAGGTGTCTTTCCCCAAGAAATATGCAAATGTGGCTTTCTATGCCGCCACCCATCATGAAAAGCTGAATGGGAAGGGCTATCCCCAGGGGCTAACCGCGGAACAGCTGCCCCTCCAATCCAGAATCCTGGCTGTGGCAGATATCTTTGAAGCCCTCACTGCGGCAGACCGTCCCTACAAGAAACCCAAAACCCTCTCCGAATCCCTGCAGATTATGGCGATTGGTGTAAAGAATGGAGAGCTTGATCCTCACCTCTTGGATCTGTTTTTGGATTCAGGACTTTATCTGGAGTATGCCAAGGAAAATATGCTGCCGGAGCAAATCGACACCCCGGATCATGAGGCAATAAAAAAGATATACAGACCTGAATGAATATCCAGCATCTAACAATGGACAAAATCTGGCTGGCACCGCTGGCTGGCTATACGGATGCCGCTTTTCGTATTCTATGCAAACGGCATGGGGCAGATGTATTGGTAAGCGAAATGGTGAGCGCAGACGGCCTTGTGCGAGATTCCCGCAAAACAGAGGAACTGATCCACTTTGGCGAGGAGGAACGCCCCTATGCCATCCAGATATTTGGCAGCGATCCTCTTATCATGGCACAGGCGGCAGAATATTGCCTGCGCTTTAATCCCGATCTCATTGACATCAATATGGGCTGCCCGGTTAAGAAGGTAGTAAAGCGCGGTGCAGGCAGTGCTTTGATGACAGACCCTCCGCGGGCGGCAGCCATCGTGAAAGAGGTGAAAACAGCGCTGGGAGGCAGGGTGCCCCTCAGTGTAAAATTCCGCAGCGGTTGGGATGCCAATAGCCTCAATTTTATGGATTTTGGCAAGCTGATGCAGGATAGCGGGGCAGATATCCTTTGCCTTCATCCCCGCACCGCCAAACAGATGTTTTCTGGCACCAGCAATTGGCAGCATATTACCCAATTGGCAGCCCAAGTCTCTATCCCGCTGGTGGGCAATGGTGATATAGCCTCACCTGAAGACGCCATGAGGATGTATCAGGAATGCGGTTGCCAATGCGTGATGATAGGCAGGGGAGCCTTGGGCAAGCCCTGGCTGTTTTCGCAAATCAAGGAATACCAGACCACAGGCAGATATAGCCCCGTCACCCAAAATAAGCTGCATCAGACGATGTTGGAACATATAGATCTGGCTTTGGAACACAAACCGGAATGGGTGGTGGTGAAAGAAATGCGCAGTCAATTGTGTCACTATATCAAGGGTATTGTGGGCGGTTCCCGGCTGAGACATCGCATCAACCAGTGTAAGGATGCCCAGGAACTGATAGCTGTGGTGGCAGAAGTTGGCATCCTAACTATGGCTGATAGCTAATCTGCATGTATTTTTACCGACCCTTGTATCCCCTGGCTTTTAGCCGGGCGTTTCACCGACTTCAGTCGGTCTTTGAAGCACAAGAATAATAGTGTATAACAACTTGGTAGCATGGGTCTTACGAAAGAGCAAACTCACCAGTTATAACCAGTTTATGATATGCCGGTAAGTTAGGGGACAGGTATTTATTTTAAGGAAAGCAAGGCGATATTATTGAGAGATATTATGACCGCGAGTTGTAGTAAATACAGAAATGTTGCCTTAAATTAAAAACCGACTGAAGTCGGTGAAACGCCCGGCTAAAGAGGCTGTGAATAAACTCCTAATTAGTGCCAAATACTTCTTGACAAAATATGGGTATCTGCTATTGTGACATCATAATTTTGTAAACAGGATATT
>JAAYQD010000051.1 GCA_012519465.1 Candidatus Cloacimonadota bacterium | reverse complement strand
GGCAGACATTGCATAAACCCCCTCAACGGCAGCAAGATACAGATTTGGATTACAAACTATGTGCTGATGGATTATGGCACCGGAGCCGTGATGGCTGTGCCTGCCCATGATCAGCGAGACTTTGAATTTGCCCGCAAGTATGACATCCCCATCCAGGTGGTGATCCAAAATCCAGAGCAAAACCTGGATGTAGCCACCATGGAAGAGGCATATATAGAGCCGGGAATCATGGCAAACAGCGCCCCCTTTGATGGAATGGATAGCGAGGCAGCCAAGGAAGCCATCTCCAAACTGATAGAAGAAAAAGGCTATGGACAGATCTCCAGCAGCTATCGCCTCAGGGATTGGGGCATCTCCCGTCAACGCTATTGGGGAACGCCCATCCCCGTCATCCACTGCCCCTCCTGTGGGGTGGTGCTGGTTCGTGATGAAGACCTGCCAGTGGAACTGCCAGAGAACGTGCAAGTGGGCAAAACCACCTCCAATCCACTGCTTTCGGTGCCTGAATGGCTGAACGTAAAATGCCCCGGCTGTGGAGGCGATGCCCAGCGCGAGACAGACACCATGGATACCTTCGTGGATAGCTCCTGGTATTATGCGCGTTATGCTGATCCTCACAACAGCACCCAGCCTTTTGACCCCGCCAAAGCCAGCTATTGGATGCCGGTGGATCAATACATTGGTGGCATCGAGCATGCTGTGATGCACCTGCTGTATGCACGCTTTATCGGCAAATTCATGCGTGATTTGGGATGGCTGGAAGCAGACGAACCCTTCCAGAGATTGCTCACCCAGGGCATGGTGCTAAAAGACGGTGCCAAGATGAGCAAATCCAAAGGCAATGTGGTGGATCCCAGCTATATCATCCAAAAGTTTGGCGCCGATACCCTGAGGGTGTTCCTGTTGTTTGCCTCTCCTCCTGATAAGGATGTGGAATGGAGCGACGACGGCATCATGGGCGCCTACCGCTTTTTGAACCGTATCTGGCGTTTGATCAGCGGCAACCGGGATGCCATCCAAAGAGGCCTGCAGATATCCGTGAGCCAGCAAGAATTGGAAGCCCTGGATGCCAAAGACAAGGAATTGCTTTACAGCACCCACCAAGCGGTAAAGAAATGGCTGGATGACAGCCTGCAGCGGATGCAATACAACACCGCCATCGCCGCCGTGATGGAACACCTGAACCACTGCACGGCAATCAAAGACCCCTCCGGTTTGGAAGGTGCAGCCCTTGCCACATTTGCCTCTGCCTGCCGCATCATCCCCCTGATGCTGTATCCCTTTGCCCCCCATATTGCCGAAGAGCTGTGGGAGATGATGGGCTATACCCAGCTGCTGCATGAGGTTGGCTTGCCACAGTATGAAGAGCGGTGGCTGACCCGCGACCTCATCACCTACGTGGTGCAGGTGAATGGCAAATTGCGCGGTAAGCTGGAAGTGGCACCCGATTTTGATGAAGAAGAGCTGAAGAACCAGGCCTTGAACGTGGAAAACGTCCAGCGTACCCTGGAAGGCTTCGTGGTAAAAAAAGTAATAGTAATACCCAACAAAATGGTGAGTATTGCAGCAGCAAAAGGATGACTAAATGAAAGATTTGGAACGCTTTACCCTGAAAGCATTGATAGACAGAAGCTGTCGGACCCATGGCAAGCGGCCCGCCCTCTCCTGGGTGGATGATGAGCCCATTACCTACAAAGAATTGCGCGAACGCATAGACGAGGTGGTGGGGCTGATGCGTGAAAATGGCATAGAAAAGGGTGATAAAGTGGCAATCCTGAGTCAAAACATGCCCCAATGGGGAGTTGCCTATCTGGCGATCACCTCCATGGGAGCGGTGGTGGTGCCAATATTGGTGGATTTTCATATCAACGAAATCCTGCACATCATTCGCCACAGCGGTTCCAAGATGGTCTTTGTCTCCTCTTTACAGTATGAAAAGATAGGCTATTCCGATCTGGACCCCATGCCCCAGCTGGTGCTTTTGGATTCTTTTGAGCCAATCCAAGACCCCCTGTCTCAAGACAAGGTGAAGAGCCTGATTCAAATGGGCAAAAAGCAATTCAGCATCCTGCGTGGCAAGGCGCTCAAAGCCGTGGGACTGATCGATTCCGATCCCCAGGAAAACGATTTGGCAGCCATTGTGTACACCTCCGGCACCACTGGCAATACCAAAGGCGTGATGCTTTCCCACAAAAACCTGGTCTACGACGCCCACATCACCATGGGCATCCAGAAAGTGGATGAAAACGACCGTCTGCTTTCCGTATTGCCCTTGCCCCACACCTATGAATGCACCATTGGCTTTATCATCCCCATGATGCAAGGCTCCTGCGTGTATTACCTCGATAAACCCCCCACAGCAAGGGTGCTGATCCCCGCCATGCAGAAGATACGCCCCACGATGATGCTCACCGTGCCCCTCATCATCGAAAAGATTTTCAAAATCCAGATTTATCCCCAGCTCAACAGCAATATGCTGATGCACAAAATGTATAAGATACCTCCACTCCGCAAGATGCTGCACAAGGTTGCCGGCAAAAAGCTGATGAAAACCTTCGGCGGTGCCCTCCACTTTTTCGGCATCGGCGGCGCATTGCTCTCGGAAGAAGTGGAGCGATTCCTGTATGAGGCAAACTTCCCCTATGCCATCGGCTATGGGCTTACGGAAACCTCCCCGCTCATCGCCGGCTGCACTCCGGCTGTGGTCAAATTCCGCTCCACAGGCGTGATCCTGGATACCCTGCAGGTGCGCATCGACAACCCTCATCCCAAGACGGGCATCGGCGAGATTCTGGTCAAAGGCGATACCGTGATGATGGGCTATTACAAGGATAAAGTGCGCACCGAGGAAGCATTTACCGAAGACGGATTCTTCCGCACCGGAGATTTGGGACGCATGAAGCGCGGCTATCTGTATATCAAGGGTCGCAGCAAGAATGTGATCGTGGCAGCCACCGGGGAAAATATCTATCCGGAAGACCTGGAAGCCCGCCTCAATGATGACGAAGGCGTGTTGGAATCCCTTGTTTACCAATCAAATGGCAAGATCATCGGCAGAGTGTTTTTGAATGCCGAAATTCTGGATACCCAATATCATCTGAACAAGATGGGCACCAAACAGGCGGAACGCTTTATCAGCAAATATCTGGAAAACCTGCGCGGACATATAAACCACAATGTGGCATCCTTTTCCCGCATCAACAACCTCATCCAACAAATAGAACCCTTCGAGAAAACACCCACGCAAAAGATTAAGCGTTTCCTCTACCAATAATTTACCCTCGTTGCTGCTCCTCCTCTTTGAGCCGGATACCTCGTTGCGCTTCTGATACTTGATACTATCAGACCCCAAAATAGCTATATATATCT
>JAAYQD010000050.1 GCA_012519465.1 Candidatus Cloacimonadota bacterium | reverse complement strand
CGCGTGCTCTTGGCAAGAGCCATCGTGGGTGGCAGCAAATACCTCATCTTGGACGAACCGGAATCCTCCTTGGATCAGCCCGGTGTGCAGGATTTCTTTGCCTTACTAAAAGAACTGAACATGCAGGGACGCACCATTATCACCGTTTCCCACGATCTTCACACGGTGTCCGCCTATTGCAACTTCATCGTGTGTCTCAATAGACGTCTGCATTGTCACAATCAAGCCGAGATGGTGAATGCCGAGCTGATCCAGAAGACCTTTGGCAAAGCGGTGCGCCTGATAGATAAAGGCTATTAGAGGAAGGTACAGATATGCTTTATTTCTTTCTCATCCGTGCTCTCTTGGGTGCCATCCTTTCCTCCGTCTCCTTGGCTTTGTTTTCCCCGTTTGTCACCTTGCGCCGTGTGTCTTATCTGGGTGAAGCCCTCTCACACATAGCCTTTGCCGGCATTGCCATCGCCTTTGTATTGGGGCTTCACACCCAAGCCGTCACGCTTGTCTTTGTGATGGCAGTAGCCCTTGCCATTGGCAGGCTGTCTCAAAAATACAAGCTGGAAGAGGCCAATACCATCACCATCTTCCTCTCTGTCTCCATGGCTTTGGGCATCATCCTCATCAGTTTGCGCAAGGTTTATACCTTCGATCTGGCAAGCTATCTCTTTGGCAATGTGCTGATGGTGAGCACCTCTGATCTGATCGTGTTGGGTGTGTTGTGCCTGCTCAGTTTGGGCTTTATCATCTTCTTTTTCAAAGAGCTCTTTTATCTGTCATACAATTTTGAGATGGCAGGCTTCTACAGGGTTCCCGTAAGCTTGGTAAACCACCTCTTTTTGGCGATGTTGGCTGCCAATATCGTGATCAACCTCAAGGCAGCGGGCATCATCCTGGTGAGCGCCCAGCTGATACTACCTGCCAGCACGGCGTTCAATCTCTCCCGCAAGCTGCCCACGATGATAGCGGTTTCCGCCATAGTGGCTGCGGTGGCTGCCGTGGGAGGATTTGCCATGTCCTGGTGGCTGGATCTGCCCACAGGTGCCAGCATCGTTGTCTTGGAATTCATCCTGTTCCTGATCAGCCTTCTCTTGCGTCCCAAACAATGAAACGTTGGCTTTTTGCTCTGTTGATAGTGATGCTCATCCATGGGCTGGCGTGGCAATTTGCCGAAGTAAAGATTCTGAGGGCTGCAGACAAGGCGAGCCTGTTCATCAGAGGCAGGCCGGCAAGCCAAGTGCAACGCCTGGATAAAGATGGCATTCCCTACCAATGCTATGCGGATGGTAGCAGCTCTTACAACCCTCTATTTGTGGCAGCCCTGGCGCTGAGACACTATCGAAAGCTGCCTGATCCCCATGCCAGAAAGCAATTTGACCTGCTCTCCGGCTGGCTGGCAGAGCACGCCACTCAAGATGAGACGGGCCTGTGGTTTGCCCACCAAGAGCCTTATCCCAAGTTTGACATGCAGGCACCCTGGTATAGCGCCCTCACTCAGGTTGAGGTGCTGCACCTATTTGCCTTGCGGGCTCAGGAGAGCCAGGATGATCTCTGGCAAAGCCTTACCCAGGCTTGTGCCCGCAGCTTGACGCCGCCATCTGACATCATCATCGAAGAGGCAAACAACGCCCTCTGGTATGTGGAATATCCCGGAGAGGCAGCACCCTACACGCTGAACGGCCATTGCCACGTGTTGATAACCCTGCATGAGGTATGGCAAATCAGCAAAGACCCCATCTATCAGCAGCTATTCGAGAGGGGACATCAAAGCTTGGTGGAAAATCTGCCCCGCTTTGATAAAAACGGCTTTAGCCTCTACAGCGCTGAGGGGGAATTGGCAGGAAGGCTTTACCACCAAATGGTGATACGCCAGCTTGCGTCAATCGATGCCATCAAACCCCATCCCTCCCTCAAGAAATATCACGGCAGATGGAAACAGCGAGACAACCTGCCCGTCCTCATCCAGCACTTTTACAATCCCCGCATAAAGAGGATAATACTCTTTGCCATTACCCTGATATCACTGTGGGTATTGGCATGGCTGTTCTTGCATCTGATCCGCTTGCCCCTCAAACGACGCCGCTAAAACCCAATAATGCAGGTGCCAGGTACCAGGTTTCAGGTAACCTACACCAGCTTGCTAAGCAAACCCAACAGTGCGAAGCACGCTCAAATGAAGCTCCTGTTCCCTGACCCCTGTCCCCTGGTCCCTAAGCACGCGCTCATTAGCCACCCTTGTACCACCCTTGTCTCACCCTTGTCCAGACAAAGGAGAGACAAGGGTGGTTAACAGGGAAGAGGTGGGTGAGAGTGTGAGGTGAAACAACCGGCTACCCATATATCGCGGTTAAATCCTGCGGCATTATCTGGGCTAAATAGAAACACTCCGGATTGATATCAGATTGGCAGGCGTTTGCCTCCCATCACTCTCCATTGCGCACCAGCCTAAAGCCCAGAAAGGGATTGTTGGTGAATTGCTTGGCGTGACTTCTGCTGGTAACGCGCATTTTTGAGACTTCATGTGTACTGGAGCCTCCCCGGATCACTCTGTCTGTTCCGGATCTTGGACCTTCATAAGGGTTTTCTTGGCCGCTATATTTACCATACCAGTTCCACACCCATTCACAGGCATTACCGCTCATATCGTACAGCCCCAGTTCATTGGGGGCTTTTTGCCCCACCGGCTGCAAATTGCCATCACTATTATCTTTGTGCCAGCCCACACGGTCGGGATCATCAGAACCGCTGTATGTGAAATAATCATTTTTGTTATGCCCTTTGGCAGCAAATTCCCACTCTGCCTCTGTGGGCAGACGGTAGCCGTTGGCAGAGAAATTGCAGATATAAGTACCACCCAAAAAATCATAGCAGGGAACGAGGTCTTCCATGATGCTCTTTTCGTTACAGTATTCCAATACTTCCAAAAAGCTGATATCGGTGACCGGTAACTGTTCGTCACCTTGATCGTATTTATGATCTGGATACACCATGTTCCATTGTAGATTTGTGATCTCATAAGGTGATATCCAAAAGCTGGGCACCCTTACGCCCAAAAGAGGGAATTCATTGTCTTCCGCGCCTCTACGGGTACTGCCAATCGCGATGGAATCGCCTTTTACAAAGACCATTTTGATGGGTTGGTTGGGAATGTATTTGGTGTGGATCTCTTCCTTTTGCTGAGGTATTGCATTATTTTTAACCCGTTTGGGACCGTTGAAAACCGTGTATTTGAAAATAGAGAAAACAATGATAAATAGGATGGCAATCCCCATTATCATTCCCCATTTTCTGATCCCTGGATGTGGAGAGTGTTTTTTATCATAGCCAAATGTTTCTGCAGGCTGCTTATGTTTGGATTCGGCGGTGGCAGGTGTATCTTCCTTGGGCATGGGCGGGGGCACAGGTTCAGGTTTATACGGTTCAGGTTGATACGGCTCAGGTTCAGGCACAGGTTTAGGTTCAGGCACGGGCTCAGGTTTCGGTTCTGTGATGGGCACCTCTGTTTGCGGTGCCGGCTTTGTCTCTGGTATAT
>JAAYQD010000049.1 GCA_012519465.1 Candidatus Cloacimonadota bacterium | reverse complement strand
TTGGGAATAATGCCCACCATATAGAGGTATCCTTCACCCATCTCGGGATCATACTTTTCCCCTGGGTAATGAATGCCATAAATACAATCATCAGCAGATTCAGGAAGATTGTCCATTATTGAAAAAAACTTACCCCAAATAGCCATTATTTCCTGCATATCCTGACTATGGGCTACCAAACCTATACACACAAAAGGTTTGATTTCTTCAATCCTGGGTTGTAAGGGTTTTTCAGCCTGTTCTTTTTCAACCTTATCGGCCAAGAGCATAACTGACATTAACACAAGGACTAAGCATAGAATTAATTGCTTGTTCATCATCTTCTCCTTATTTGTATATTCTGATCACGAACAAAAATAATAAAATTGAATTATTAGTCAAGTCAATTATGGGGATTTATACTATGTCCACAGTATCAATCATCCTCAAACAGCGTCACCTGTCCATTGTCATCATCCTTGCCCAAATCCAGTTTCCCCAAGCCCACTCCCAAAAGGCGTACCTTCTGTTTGGCATCCCACTTTGCCACCAATAATTTTTGGGCATAAGAAAAGATCAATTTGGCATCTTGAGTATATTCCGGCAGGGGACAGCTGCGAGTATTGATCTCAAAGCTGGCATACCTGATTTTGAGATTCAGCACCCGCCCTTTGATTCCCTTTTGCACCATCCGCACCGCCAATCTTTGGGTGATCAGATGCAGCTCTTCCAAAAGCAGTTGGATATCGCCCAAATCTTCTTCAAAGGTGTTTTCACAGCTGATGGTTTTGGGGTCCCAGCTGCTTTGCACCTCACGCTTGTCAATACCTCTCACCACATTGTAAAAGAAATGCCCCACCTTGCCAAAATGCTTTAGTAGCTCTGCAAGCTCACGCTTGTACAGATCCCCTCCATTATGAATGCCCAGCTTTTCCATGCGGGTGGCAGTCACTTTACCGATACCATGAAATTTCCCGATCGGCAGCGCAAAGAGGATTTCCTGAGCGTTGTTGTGGTCAATTATGGTCAGCCCATCCGGTTTGTTCATGTCTGAGGCAATTTTTGCCAAAAACTTGTTGAAGGATACCCCGGCACTGCATGTCAGCCTTGTTTCAGCCAAGATATCTGCTTTTATCTTTCTGGCTATCACGCGTGCATCAGGCTCATCAATCTTATTGTCTGTCACGTCCAGATATGCCTCATCCAGGGAGGCGGGCTCCACCACATCGGTATAACGCTGGAAGATTTCTCTAATCTGGGCGGAAACCTCTTTGTATAGATGGAAATTGGAATGCACGAAGATACCCTGTGGGCACAGATTCCATGCCTGATGGGAGGGCATGCCGCTGCGCACACCATATTGGCGCGCTTCGTAGGAGCAGGTGCTCACCACTCCTCTGCCGGTGGGCAAACCTCCCACGATCACGCATTTGCCCTTCAGAGAAGGGTTTTCCCTGATCTCGATGGCGGCAAAATAGGCGTCCATATCCACATGAATAATCTTTTTCATAAGTATATCGCTGTCCAGCCTGCCTTTTCAGTCAAGCAATTTCTATCTCCAGCTTGCATATTTACCCAGATATCCCCAAGATATTTGGCTTGACTGATATCAGCAATTAGATTTTATTGTAAATATAACTAAGTGGCAACCCAGTTCAATGGCTGGGTTTT
>JAAYQD010000048.1 GCA_012519465.1 Candidatus Cloacimonadota bacterium | reverse complement strand
GCATAGATAAATTCCAGGGCATCCTGCCAGCAGGAAATACCACCCATCGCCAAGATGGGAAGAGAGACCGCCTGCGCCGCCTGATAGGTGAGTGCCAAGGCTACCGGCTTGACCCCTTTGCCGCTGTAGCCACACACCTTGCGAGGGATTCTGGCTTTGCCCGTCTGCCAATCAATCGCCATTCCCCACAGTGTGTTGATCAGGGAAATTGAGCTGGCTCCCCCAGCTTCAGCCGCTTGTGCCATCCTGCCAATATCTGTCACATTGGGGCTCAGCTTCACTATCAATTCCTTATTAGTAAGAGGTGCCAGCCTGGAAATCAGCTGATACAACACATCACTATCCGCACCAAAGGCAATGCCCTCGTTCTCCACATTGGGACAGGATACGTTGATCTCATAGCCAGCTATCCCCTCGGCTTTCTCCAAGGTTTCCAGCATCATGCAAAATTCATCCACACTACCCCCGGAAAAGCTCACTATCAGAGGAATGGATAGCTTTTCAAGGAGGATGGGCAATTCCTCATCAATAAAGCACTGCAAACCGGGATTGGGCAAGCCGATGGAATTGAGCATGCCACATTCTGTCTCGTATATCCGTGGAGGGGGATTTCCCGCCTTGGGCAATGGCGTGATCGTCTTGCAAATGTATGCCCCCAGCTTGTCTTGAGGCAAGATGGGCTTCCCCAAAGCATCCATAATCTCAAAATATTCTGTACCAAAGGTTCCCGATGCCACCGTGATGGGCGAATCCAGCGCCAAGCGTCCCAGCCTTGTCTTCATCATAATTTCCCCCAATCAATCAGTTTGGCATCAAACACCGCACCCTCCTTACACACTCTTTGAAAGCCATCGCCCACGGGTATCGCACATCCATGACACACGCCCACTCCGCACGCCATATAAGCCTCCATCGATACAAAGTGAGGGATATCGCCGCTTAGTTCAGTCAGCTTTTTCAGCATTCCCACGGGTCCACAGCTATAAATGAGATTGATGCCATGTTCTTGGATAAGAGGCAATACGAGGTCTGTCACCAAGCCCTTATGCCCCTCAGAGCCATCCATTGTACAACTAACATCACAGTCAAAGATATCTTCAGAGCTTGCGCCTCCATGCAAGTGGATGGCTGTCGTGCCATGTGGAAGGCTTGCTTTGAGCCATGCCAAGGGAGGATAGCCCACTCCGCCGCTTACCAATAGAGCCTTTTTGCCGGCAAAGACAGGGAATCTATTGCCCAAAGGCCCCATCATTTCCAGAGTGTCTCCTTCCTGAAGCGTACACAAGGCATCAGTACCAAATCCCACACTCTTGATGAAAAAGCTCACCCTTGTGCCCTCCACCCCGTAGATACTGATGGGCTTGAATTGACGTCCTTCCTGGTTGGGAGCGCGCAGCTCGCAAAACATCCCCGGATGGCTGCCAGCGGCGAGGTCTTTATCTTCCACAGTTAAAACGGTATATTGGGCATTCAACCGCTGAGCCTGCACGATGGGCAGTGTCTTGAGCCAAATCATCAATCCTCCTGCCAGCTTATGTGCCCATCCACGATGGTATAAATGATCTTACTTGCCAGTGTTTGATTGAGCCAGGGCGTATTCTTGCTCTTGGAAAGGATGAATTCTTCTGTGATAAAGCTCTCATCCTGCAGGTCAACGATGGTGATATCTGCGGCATTGCCTGCCTGGATACTATTATCCGGCAGTCCCATCAGCTGAGCTGGGATTAGGGAATAAGCCTCAACGATGCGCTCCAGCACCACGATTCCCGGTTTCACCAGATAGTGATAAAGCGCAGGGAACGCCGTCTCAAAACCAATTATCCCAAAAGGAGCATGATCAAACTCCCGTGATTTCTCAAAATCAGCATGTGGAGCATGGTCCGTGGCGATGCAATCGATCGTGCCATCTACCAATCCCCTGATGCATGCCTGTCTATCTGCCTCGGTGCGCAGGGGCGGCTTCATCTTGGTATTGGTGTCATATCCCAAACAGGCTTCTTCTGTAAGGATAAGATGATGTGGCGTCACCTCACAGCTCACGTTCAATCCTCGTTCTTTGGCATCTCTCACCATTTCGATGCTGTGAGCCGTGCTGATATGGGCAATATGCAATTTGGCTCCAGCGGCTTCGGCTAACATGATATCGCGGGCAATGATGGTCTCTTCCGCCAGCCCTGTCAAGCCATTCAAGCCCAAGCGTGTTGCCACGATGCCGGCATTTATCTGTCCCTTGCCAGCCAGAGAATAATCTTCGGCATGGATGATTACGGGCAGGTCAAAATTGCGCGCATAGCGCATACCATTGAGCATCAGCTTTGCATCCTGCACGCAATTGCCATCATCGGAAACCCCCACAATACCGCCCGCCTTCATCGTTGCCATCTCGCTGATTTCCTTGCCTAAGGATTCCTTGGTCATTGCCGCAATCACATACACTTTGGCATAGCCCAGGTCTTTGGCACGCCGCTGCACATAATCCACAGTGGCGATATTGTCAACCACCAGCTCTGTATTGGGCATGGCACATAAAGAGGTGACTCCTCCATGCGCCGCTGCATGAGTGCCGGATACTATATCTTCTTTGTAGGTATGCCCCGGATCTCTCAGGTGGGCATGAATATCCACAAATCCGGGAAAAACGTGTTTGCCCTTGGCATCTATCACCTTGCTCTCTTTATCTTCAATCTGGCTGCCAACCTTGGAGATCAAAGTATCCTCGATGAGAATATCCAATTTGCGGATATGCCCTTCATGATAAACCATTCCATTTTTGATAAGTGTCTTCATTTTATCCTCCTCATGCCTTGCCGCCCAAGATTAGAAACATCAGTGCCATCCTGATGGCAACGCCGTTTGCCACCTGCTCCACGATGATGCTATGTTTTCCATCTGCTATTTCCGGCAGGATTTCCACGCCTCTGTTCATGGGACCTGGATGCATGATCAGCGCATCTTCTTTGGCATACTTGATGGTATCTTTGGAGAGCACATAGTATTTGCTATATTCCTCCAAACTGGGGAAAAGCCCGTCTGTCATACGCTCCATCTGCATACGCAAGCCCATCACCACATCTGCATCGCGCAGGGCTTCGGCAAGCTGATATTCCACGCGGCAGCCATACACCTCTTCGATACCTGTGGGCATCAGGGTGCGGGGACCACACACAGTGATGTTGGCTCCCAGCTTGCGCATCCCTATCATGTTTGATCTTACCACTCTGCTATTGAGAATATCCCCCACAATGGCAACCTTAAGCCCCTCCAGAGACCCCAGCTTTTCCCAAATGGAAAATATATCCAAGAGCGCCTGCGTGGGATGAGCATGCCTTCCATCTCCCCCATTGATCACGGGCTTTCCGGAATACTTGTGCACCAATTGCGGGCTGCCGGGGCTGCTGTGACGAAAACAATAGAGATCAATGCCCATGGCATCCAAGGTGTAGATGGTATCCTGCAGGCTTTCACCTTTTCCCAAAGAGGATATTGGTGCTTCAAAACTCACCACATCCGCACTCAATCTGCTGGCTGCCAATTCAAAGCTCATCCGGGTGCGGGTGCTATTTTCCACAAAGAGGGTACACACGGTTTTACCGCGCAGGGTGGGGATTTTTTTGTACTCACGAAGGTTAATTTCTTTCATACCCTTGGCAGCTTCCAAGATATAGAGTATCTCGGCAGCAGAATAATCGTCAAGGTCAAAGAGGTTGCGTCCCAAAAACTGGGGTACATCAGTCATAATTACTCCTTTCCGGCTCACTGGCACGGATTAAAGGTCGTTTGAGGTCAAACTATGAAACTGCATTCCAAAGTCAAGCACTTTTTATAGCCAAATCTTTAACTTCTTATGTTACATGGTGCTTAAAGATGCATTTCATACGCTTTGGCATGGCATGATAGAGAAAAGGCTTGACTCCAACAGCAAATTGATAAAGTTGCGCTTTAGAATATAATAAATCTTAGGAGACAGATAATGAAACAACTGAGTATCATCGTTCTGGCTATCGCCTTGCTGCTAACAGCATGTGCAGGAAGCAGACAAAAGATCAGCCCCACCGCCAACGTTGCCCTTCGTACCGCCAATATGGAGAGAAATCAGGGAAACATTGAAGTAGCTTTCAAAAACTATGAGATTGTGCTTGCAGAACGCCCTGACCATGCCGAAGCACTCAACAATACCGGCCGCATTTACTATAAAAACGCCTCTGATTTTCCAGAAATTGCCTTGGAAAACTACACCCGCGCTTTTAATAACTTCACCGCTGCCATCGCCCAATACAATAGTTTTGACCCTGTCACCGAAGCAGATAAAAAAGAGATCAAACAACTGAAAGACCTGCGCACCAGCGCCTGGACGCGTATCTTCCAGATGGGTGCAAGAGAGCAGGAGGAAGGCAACACCAAAGAAGCAATCGAGATTTTCGAGCTGACCATGCAATTGGATCCCAAGCGTGACGAGCCCCTGCGCAAACTGTATGAGATCTATAAAGATGATGCCAGCAATCCGGAAAAAGCTGAAGAAATTCTAACCCAAATCTTTGAACAAGCCTCCGATGACATTACCGTGGTCAAATCCATGGGAGCCTTTTATTTTAACGATCGTCAAGACTATACCAAGGCCATGGAGTTCTTTGAAATCGTAAAAGAAAAAGAGCCGCTGGATACCAACAACCTTTTGCTGCTCACCGTTTGCCAATATGAGCTCCACCTATATGATGAGGCTCTGGAAAACATCCAGATGGTGCTTTCTTTGGAACCCAACAATACAGACGCTCTGGCCGATGCAAATTCCATTGCCTACCAAAAGGGTGATAAAGAGCTCTCTTTGCAATACATGAAGAGACTGCTCACCCTCAAGGAAGGTGAAGAAGAGCTACGCAGCATCAGCTATCTTTTGAACGAGCTGAAACAATATGAGGAGTTGGTAGTTTATGCCGAAAAATGGCATGATTTTAGCCCCGAAGATCAGGAGCCACTTCTCTTTATAATCAACGCTGCAAAAGAGCTCAAAAACAAAACCTTGGAAAAGAAATACACAGACATCTTCAAAAAACTCCAGTAAGATGCCATAGATATTAAGTGCAGGCCTGTCTTTTAGCCAAAGACAGGCTTGTTTTTTATAAGGATTTTTATCGTGCGTGCTTCCCGCTTTGAACCTGCCTTTCTCTATGGAGCTTTGGCTGTACTGTTGTGGTCCACCGTTTCCACAGCATTCAAGCTGAGCCTCAGATATCTCAGCCCCCTGGGCTTACTATTCTTCTCATCGCTGGTTTCCACGCTCTTTCTCTTTGCCTACCTCTTTATTTTCCATCGCAATCTTATAGGCAAAGAGCACCTCAAAAACCTGATCTTATCCCTCAAAGCAGGCATCCTCAATCCATTTGTATATTATCTGATGCTGTTTAATGCATACCACCGCTTGCCCGCCCAACAAGCCCAGGTGCTAAATTATACTTGGGCAATAGTCTTGCCACTGATGACCCTTGCCGTCAGGAAGGAAAGACTAAAGTGGCGAGATATCGGAGCACTGCTATTCAGCTTTGTAGGCGTGATCATTATCTCCACAAAAGGTAACCTGCGGCAGCTGGATTTCACTGATCCCATTGGGGTAATCATTGCCATCAGCACCTCGGTGGTCTGGGCTGGATATTGGATCATCAATATGCAAGACCAGCGCCCTGCCATTATCAAATTGAGCTATAACTTCCTTGTAGGAACGCTTTTAATACTGGTTTGGAGCCTTGCCACCATGGGATTCATGGATGCCAGCTGGTTTATTGCCAACACATCCATTCATTGGGGCATTCTGGCAGCCGTGTGGGTGGGTATCTTTGAAATGGGTTTCACCTTCCTGATCTGGTACAAAGCCTTGGAAAAAGCACCCAGCACCGCCTCCGTATCCAATCTCATCTTTATCACGCCATTTCTGGCATTGGTTTTCATCCGCATTATCCTCCGGGAGCCCATCTTCCCCGCCACCATCATTGGTTTGGTGATTATCATTGCCAGTAATATCCTGCAAAAGATTAAAAGATAAACGTTTGCTTTCATTCATTATTTATTATTCATGATTCATCGCTTGCGCAGCGGGCACCTTAAAGAGTCTCGCCAGAGACGATATTTTAGGTCAACTTACTATTTAGCAAGATGATACGAATCTCGGAGAGACGGTATTTAACGGCAAAACCATGCGCTTGCCGTGCCCCTGTAACCTGAAACCTGGCACCTGAAACCTTGCCAGACAACAGCTTGTCTTATCCTGACATAGGTTGACACTTTTATCACCCTTTTTTTGTCATTTTGTTTATTCTTTTGAGTTTTTTTTATGGATATGCCAAAATGATGAGCTGGAGCATAGCTCATCGGCCATGCTCCAT
>JAAYQD010000047.1 GCA_012519465.1 Candidatus Cloacimonadota bacterium | reverse complement strand
TATATCTACACCAGCAAATGGAACGGCAGCGGCAGCCAAAGATTCTTCCGTTACAGCCTGGAAGGCGAATATCTGGAGCACTTCGATATCGAAGGCTTCTCCGGTATCCGTGATTTCACATACGACGGCAGATATTTCTATGGAGCCAACGCTACTTCCACCATCTATGTGATGGATTTTGATAATCAGGAGCTGGTGCGCAGCTTCAACGTTCCTGTCACCGCCCGCGGCATTGCTTACGATGCAGACCGCGAAGCCCTGTGGCTTACCAATAACTTCAGTGGTCCCCTGCGTTTGGTGGATCTAAATGGCACCCAAATCTCCAGCCTCAGCGTCTCCGTCAGCAGCCTTACCGGCATTGCATACGATTCCCATAGCGGAGCAGGCAGTATCTGGGCAAATACCCAAAACGGCGATTACGGCAATGACCTGGTACAGATCAATGCCCAAACCGGCGCCACCATCAGCACCGTAAATGTGAATCCCGAATTGCTCCCCGGCTTGGATGCAGAAGACCTGGGCGGCGGTATCGAAATCGTTACCGGCATCGTACCCGGCTATGCCACCATCCTTGCCAACGTGCAAAACGTGATGATGTATGGTTTGGAACTCTGCCCCGTGGCAAGCTGGGCAAGCGTTCCGGCTCGTTATGGCGTGGTACAGCCCGGCGCCAGCGCCACCGTGGATGTGGAATTCAGCGCTGTAGGCATTGGTGCCGGAGAATATAACGGCAACCTGCAAATCTCCCACAATGCACCCACCGAAGCTGTAAACCTCCCCCTTACCCTCAACGTAAGTGGAGATTGGGACCCCATCTTCTCCATCACCCCCGAAAGCTGGGCTTTTGGACAAAGCGAAACCCTGAACCCCATCAGCAAAGAATTTGTGATCCGCAATCTGGGCGGACCTTATCTGGAATTGGATACGGCTAATTTTAGCATCTCCTCGGATACTGAAGGCAACTTTGCGCTGGAATTGGGCGAACTGCCAGTGGCTTTGGATTATCGTGGAGTCTATAGATTCAACGTGGTCTTTGCCCCTGTCAGCGATGGCGAAAAAACCGCTATCCTCAATATCCAGGATGGTTTGGGACGCAGCATTCAGCAGATCACCCTCAGTGGCAGCGGCATCCCCGAAGCCATTGGCGAGGTGATAAACCTGCAAGCAAGCGTATCCAACGGCAACGAAGTGAAGCTTACATGGGGGCTCATCTCCGGCGATCCCGCCACCCCTGGCTGGATGCACTATGATAATGGTGTAAATCACGACGGCATCGGCACCGGAAACGTGGCAAACTTTGATGTAGCCATCAAGTTCACCGCTACCGATCTCTGGAGCTATGCCGGAATGCAGCTTGAAAAGATCCGTTTCTTCCCCATATCTGGCAATACAGATTACAGCCTGAAACTCTGGACGGGCGCGGATGACGATCTGGCACCCAGCACTCTGCTCTATACTCAGCCTGTTGCCAGCGTTATTGCCGACCAGTGGAACGAAATCCTGCTGGATACCCCTTATCCCCTCCAGCAAGGTCAGGCACTGTGGATTGGCTATAATAGCGACGTTCAAACTGGCCCCGATATGTATCCTGCCGGTTGCGATAGTGGCCCTGCCGTTGTTGGCAGAGGAGACCTCATCGCTCTGGGTGGAACCTGGCAAAGCATGGCTACCCAGTATGATAACTTGAACTATAACTGGAACCTGCAAGCCTATGTAAACGAAGCAAATAACCTGATGAGCGTGGGTAATTGGCTAAATGAGCCGGTACAGATACGCAGCCTTGGCAAAGAAGCCATGCGCGATCTCGTGCTTGGCAGCACCGGCAATCCCAAGCCCGCCACCCGTGCCCTGAAGGGATACAATGTATACCGCAATGGCATGCAGGTAAACAGCGAGCTTGTTCCCAGCCCCAGCTACCTGGATCTGGGCGTGCCCAATGGCATCCAAAGCTACACCGTTCAAGGTGTTTACTTCAGCCAGCTTACGCCTATGTCTGATGCCCTGGAAGTGGAAATCAACGCTGCGCCTCCGCACAGCCTGCCCTTCCTGGAAGATTGGAGTTCGGAAGACCTGGCAACAAATTACTGGACTGCCGGAGCCGCAAACTGGTCGATAAGCCCTGTGGGCAATCCCGAACCCGGTGTGCATTTCAGCTGGGACCCCCGTGTGTTAGACTACGAAATCCCGCTTTCCAGCTATAGCTTTGATGCTACCGGCAAAGATAACGTGGAGCTTAGCTTCAATATCGCACTGGATAACTACAGCACTTCTGCTATCAACCTGATGCTCTGGGAAGTGTGGAACGGCACAGAATGGGTGCGTTTGGGCGGCTATAACTCCCAAAACGGCAGCTTCGGCTGGAGACACCTCTCTTATGACATCTCCGAACATGCCGCAAACCGTATCTTCAAGATCCGCTTTGTAGCCTTGGGCGAAGATAGCTTCGAAATCAACCACTGGTTTATCGATAATATCAAGGTACACGAGCCCTACGCCACTATAGCTGCGGTAAATGATCTCAGCATCAGTATTACCGGGAATGATATCACCCTCGATTGGAGCCCCGTGCCCAATGCGGATTGGTATTGGGTTTACAAATCAGATAACCCGTATGGAGATTTTGAATCCCTGGGTTATGTCATCAATGCCGGTGACCTCACACTCCCCTTGAGCATGTTTGGCGCCGAAAGATCATTCATCCGCATGACCGCCGGAACAGGTAGCTTCCCGCGTGCTCCCAGATTGGACGAAGCAGCGGCAGCTAAATAACATAACAACAAAAAATACTAATAAAACAACAAAAACCCCGGTCGCAAGGCTGGGGTTTTGTTTTTGTGGGGAAACCTGCTCGCACAGCGAGCTCCCCAAGGGAGTCTCGGTAGAAACGCTATTTCAAGTCAACTCCAGCTATACTAATACGTTGCGAGTCTCACCAGAGACGGCATTTAGGTGAATAATCCAAAGCTCTGACACAATGCCCTCATTATCTGTAATCCCCCTCCTTTCCTGTTAACCACCCTTGTCTCTCCCTTGTCGAGACAAGGGAGAGACAAGGGTGGTACAAGGGAGGCTAATGGCAGGGCTCGCTTTGCGAGGTTAGAGGCCAGAGACCTGGGAAGGTGAGCTGCGCTCGCGATTAATACAGAATAATGAATGACGAATGATGAATTTGCCAGATTTTAGG
>JAAYQD010000046.1 GCA_012519465.1 Candidatus Cloacimonadota bacterium | reverse complement strand
CGGGATTCAGGCTTTCCACGCCCTCGATGGTGAGGGTGGTGCTGCCCACGCCTGTGATGCGTGCGCCCATCTGGTTTAGCATATCGATGGTGGAATCCACCTCCGGCTCCATCGCGGCGTTGAACATGCGGGTGGTTCCCTTTGCCAAAACGGCTGCCATCAGAGCGTTGATGGTGGCGCCAACGCTGGATTTTTCAAAGTGGATATCGGCTCCTTTCAGCTCCTTGGCAACGGCGTGGATATAGCCGTGCTCCAGATTGATGGTGGCGCCCAGGGCTTCCATCGCCTTGAGGTGCAAATCCACAGGACGGGTGCCGATGGCGCAACCTCCGGGAAAGGACACGCGAGCCTCCTTGAGCCTTGCCAAAAGCGGACCCAGGACGTATACGGATGCGCGCATTTTGCTCACCAGCTCGTAAGGGGCTTCGTTGTAGCAAAGATCGCTGGCATCGATAGCCATACTGCCAGCTTCATACTCCACCCTGGCGCCAAGGACGCGCAGGAGGTGGCTCATCGTTTTCAGGTCGATGAGGTTGGGAACGTTGAGCAGGGTGGATTTGCCTGCTGCCAAGAGGGCGGTTGCCATTGCCGGCAGGATGGCGTTTTTGGCTCCGCTCACGTTGATGCTACCGCTGAGGTCGCGGCTTCCTTCAATTATAAATCTATCCATTTATTCCTCCCAAAACCCGGGTTGTGCCCGGCTGTTGGCTTTATTATTTGTGATGTGAAAAGATCAGGTAGCGCGCAAAGCCCGCCAGGTCGTCTCCGGCATAATCCAGCTTCCAATGAGTGGAATCCGCCAGCTTGAGGATAGCCTCCCGCTGGGTGGCACCATGTTCCAAAAATAGCAGCCCACCGTCTTTCAGATACAAGGGGGCTTCCTGCAGGATACGTGTGATATGGTGGAGCCCATCCTTCCCGGAAAGCAGTGCCTCAGAGGGTTCATAATCCCTCACCACACCGTCCAGATTCCTGTATTCCGCCTCACTGATATAAGGGGGATTGGAGACGATGATATCGAAGCTGTGCTCCGCTATGGGAAAGAGGTCACATTGATAAAACTTGATGTCTGCGCCGTGGAGGCTGGCATTGTGAATAGCCAGATTGATGGCAGGAGCGCTGATATCGGTGGCAAAAACCCTGATATCAGGCTTAAGTTTGGAGAGGGCGATCGCGATGGCACCGCTTCCCGTGCAACAATCCAGCACCTTGATGCCTGGCTGCAGATGGGGCAACATCAGCTCCACCAGTCCTTCCGTCTCCGGACGGGGGATTAACACTCCCGGCTGTACCTTGAGGGCATATCCCCAAAACCATGCCTGCTGGGCTATGTATTGGGCGGGTTCACCTTGTAGAAGCCTGTGCAAACGCTGTAGCCACAGCTCTTGTTGATCAGCCCCGATCTCTTTATCGGGCAGGGTATCAAGCTCTGCATTGCCCAGCTTTAAGGTCTCTGCCAATAGCAGCTTCACGGCGGAATCTGGCACCCCCTGCTCTCTGGCTTGCTCCAGGCTGTGACGGTAGAGATGGGAGAGCTTCATCGGGGGCTGAACAAATCAATCCCTGGGGATGCGGCGGGTGATGGTGATCTTGCGACCGCCATTTTCAAAGCTAAGCTTGTCGCTGAGGTAATAAAGCATGGAGATGCCGCGCCCATGAGCGCCTTGATTCACGTCCTTTTGCTGTTCCAGCTTGCGCATCCAGGCCTCGTGATCAAACCCATTGCCGCTGTCTTCCACGCTGATGCTGATGGTGTGATGGCGCACGTCCATTTCGATGCAGACGTGTATGGTTCTGTCCATTTTGTTGCCGCTTTCCTTGTGTTCTTCCATCAGCTGGCGCAGCTCTTCCATATTGAAGAGGCGCTGTTGGCTATTCAGCTCCAAAGTGCCATGGATCATGGCGTTGGATATCATCTCATCCATACATAAGAGCAGTTCGTTGATAAAGTTTCGCTTTAGCCTCAAGGCATTTTTCAGAAAGCCATTCACGGCTTTGCTAAAGTTTGATTCCCAATAAAAGTTTGGGTCCAGCTCAAAACAAACATTGGTGCGCAGCATGCTGCTGAAGAAACGTCCCAGATCATGCTTTTGATTCCGGCGTTCCATGATGCGGGTGATGGAATTGACCAAGACTTGGGATTCCACGGGCTTGCGGATAAAATCAGCGGCTCCCAGCCGGATGGCTTGGAGGAAATACTCCTGATCCAGATGTCCTGTCATCAGGATTACCTCCACCTCGTTGTCATACTCCTTGCGCACCTTCTCCAAAAAGCTTAATCCGGAAAGCCCCGGCATCTCGATATCACACACAGCCACGCCATAATTCTTGGTGCTGATTTTGTGTAAAGCTTCACTGGCGTTGAGGGCATAATCCACCTCATAGCCATTGATTTCCAGAATCTTACTGAGGCTGAGCACTATGCTCTGGCTGTCATCCACTACAAGTATTCTGTGCATAAGAAGGCTTGGCGTCAGGCGTTCACGGTGAAGAGTTGATTGATTTTGAGCATGGAAAAGAGTTCATACACGCTGGTTGAAGAGCGAATAACCTCTATTTCTCCGCCTTTTCCGATAAAATCCTTGTAAAACAACAAAATCTTGCCGATGCCAGTGCTGCTGATATTGCGACATTCAAAAAAATCGAGCTCTAAAAGCAACGCATCTGATTTGAGCACTTCCGTAAGCTTCTCCTGCAGAAGGTGAGCATTTTCGCTGTTGAGAATGCCTTCCACCTTCATGCTGGCAACGTCACCGCTAAAGCTAAGATCGATTTTCATAGCAAACTCCTTTATATATCATATTAAAATTTAAGCCAGATAACGCTATTTGCAAGCAGCTTATTCAGCATAACCGCGGATGCGCCTCAACACTGCGCTCTGCACTGTGGGCGGCGTTATCTCAAACTGTTTAAACTCAAGTGTGTAAATGGCTCTGCCCTGGCTGAGAGAGCGAACCCGCGTGGCATAGCCAAAGAGCTCGGAAAGGGGAACGCTGGCGATGATTTCCTGCTGATACTGGTTGTGTTGACGCAGGATTTCTATTCTGCCACGCTTGGAATTGATATCCGAGATGATATCTCCCACAAAGTCTTCCGGGCTGAGGACGGTTAATTGCATCACCGGCTCCATAATCACGGGATCAGCTTCGCGGAGAGCCTTGCCAATGGCAAGAGATGTGGCGATGCGGAATGCCAACTCGTTGGAATCCACCGGGTTAAAGGCTCCATCTATCAGTTCCAGATGCACCCGCTCCACAAAGCCGCTGATGAGGGGACCGTCGTTGAGCGCATTCAAAGCTGCTTCCTCGATGGATTTCCAATATTCCTGCGGCACTTTGTCTGGCGTCACGGCGATGCTAAAGCGGTTTTTCTGATCTTGCTCCAAATCATCAAGACAGATGGGGCTCAGCCGGAAAGCCACCTTGGCAAAATTGCCCTTGCCATTCATCTCCCGCTCGAAGATTTCTTCGGCAGTCACCGTCTTGGAAATCGTCTCTTTGTAGGTAACCTGTGGATTGCCCACGTTGGCAGAAACGTTGAATTCACGCTTCATTCTATCCACCAGGATATCCAGATGCAGCTCGCCCATGCCAGAAATCAGGGTCTGACCGCTGTCTTTATCCACATGCACCTTGAAGGTGGGATCCTCTTCCTGCAGGCGTTCCAAGGCTGAAGCCAGGTTGTCTTGATCCGCCTTGGTGCGGGGCTCGATGGCAATGGAAATCACGGCATCGGGGAAATTGATATTGGAAAGATGAATCTCTGTTTGACCATCGGTGATGGTATCTCCGGTTACCAGAAAGCGGGTTCCCACCAAGGCTGCGATATCACCGGCATGCAGCTCGTCAAGGTCGTTTTTGCGGTTGCTCATCATCTGCAGGATGCGCCCCACGCGTTCGCGCTTGCCATTCGTCTGATTCACTATCATTGCCCCCTTTTTCAGGGTGCCCGCATATACTCTCACGTACACCAGCTTGCCCACGTATTTATCTATTTGAACCTTGAACGCCAATGCCACGAAGGGAGATTTGGGATCGGGTGCAACGCACTGCTTTTCAGGATTACCTGGTATCATCCCCATACAGGGCTGAACCTCCAGGGGCGAGGGCAAATAGTCGCAGATGGCATCCAACAGCAGCTGCACACCCTTGTTTTTGAGCGACGAGCCACACAGCACGGGAATAAAGCCATGATAGATGGTTCCCTTGCGGATTGCCCTGCGGATGAGCTCCTCAGGCAGCTCCTCTCCTTCCAGATATTTCATCATCAATTCATCGTCATATTCGGCTACGGCTTCCAGGAGGGCATCACGCTTTTCGCGCACTTCCGCCATGTGTTTTTCTGGAATCTCTTCCAAATGCATCACTCCGCCTTGGGTAAGGGGATCAAAAGTCCACAGCTTCATGCTGATCAGATCCACGATGCCTTCCAAATCCTCTTCCTTGCCCAGGGGGATATTGACGGGAACGGCGTTGGGATTGAGCCGCTCGTGTATCATCTGCACCACGCGCTCATAATCAGCGCCGATGCGGTCAATCTTGTTAATATAAGCCAATCTGGGAATATGATAACGATCCGCTTGATGCCAAACGGTCTCGGATTGGGGCTCCACGCCACCCACAGCACAAAACACGCCCACGGCTCCATCCAGGATGCGCAAGCTGCGCTCTACCTCGGCGGTAAAATCCACATGACCGGGAGTGTCTATAATATTGATACGCTTGTCTTTCCACACACAGGTGACCGTGGCTGAGGTGATGGTGATGCCACGTTCACGCTCCTGTTCCATCCAATCTGTAAAAGCATTCCCATCATGCACTTCACCCATCTTATGCAAAAATCCCGCGTAAAAGAGAATTCTTTCTGTGGTGGTCGTCTTACCGGCATCGATGTGTGCCATGATCCCGATATTGCGAATATTGTGCAGAGGGTTATCCGAGTCAGAACTCATATTCAATTCCTATTACTTATTATTTTACCGCAGAAAAGCGATTAAAGCCATAAATATCAAATGCGTTTTGTTGTCCAGAGAAAAATGTCATTCTATCCCAAAGATCAATCGTGGCAGATGGATTGGGCGCAAAAAGAGAGGGAGATTGGCGCAGGTGCCCAGGCGCCAGCCAGGGGCTGGCTTGGGTGATAGTTGATAGTTGTTAGGTGTTAGGTGATAGTGTGGTTTGTTGGGCTTAGCTATTGCCGAGTCTATTTTGAACCCAAATAATGCAGTAGGATTTCCCCAGTCCGTAATTTAGGACTGTTTTTTGTGATTTATTTGGGCAGATTCGGAGGTCTTCTCCGCTCTTTTTTCAGTTCATGAGACCTCCTTTTCTTCAACTG
>JAAYQD010000045.1 GCA_012519465.1 Candidatus Cloacimonadota bacterium | reverse complement strand
CCCGTGCCTTCCAGATATTCCTGCAGACGCACCAGCGCTTCCCTGATTATTTCAGGCTGATATTCCTGCCCCTCATAAAGCCTGCTGGCAGCCTCCAATTCGGCTTCGTTAATAGCAAAATTGGCTTCCCAACGCAGATGGTGGATATTCAATCCGCTGAGGGCAGAGAGCCACAAAAGCGGCAAAAGGAATATCCAGCTCCGCATACCACGCCTTATTCGCGATCCGCCTTGAGCACTGCCAAAAAGGCCTCCTGCGGAACGGTGACCGAGCCGATCTCTTTCATCCGTTTCTTGCCTTCTTTCTGCTTGTCCAGCAGCTTGCGTTTACGGCTCACGTCGCCACCATAACACTTTGCCAACACGTCTTTGCGCATGGCGTTAATGGTGCTGCGGGCGATGATCTTGGCACCAATGGAAGCCTGCAGGGCAATCTTAAACAGATGACGGGGAATCACCTCCGCCAAGGTGGAGGTCACGCTCTTGCCCCAAGTGTGTGCCTTATCCGTATGACAGATAAAGCTCATCGCATCCACTTTCTCGCCATTGATCAGGATATCCACCTTCACCACGTTTGAGGTGCGGAATTCCTTAAAGTGATAATCCAGCGAGGCATAGCCACGGCTCACGGTCTTTAGCTTGTCAAAAAAGTCGAATATAATCTCGATGAGCGGCATCTCATAGTGCAAAGACACACGCTTTTCATCGATATATTGGATGTTTTTTTGAATGCCGCGCCTGTCTTGAGCCAGTTTCATGATGTTGCCGATATAATCCGTGGGAACGATAATCTCCGTATCCATATAGGGTTCCATGATATAATCTATATACACGGGATCGGGAAAATCGATGGGATTGTTGACGGTCAGCTGGCTGCCATCTTTGAGGAAGATCAAAAAGCTCACGCTGGGCGTGGTTGCTACAATCGGGATATTATATTCCCTTAGCATCCTTTCCTTCACTATTTCCAGATGCAGCATCCCCAAAAACCCACAGCGAAAGCCAAAGCCCAGCGCTGCCGAGCTTTCTTTCTCATAAATCAGGGAGGCATCGTTTAGCTTGAGCTTGGCAATGGATTCCACCAGGTCTTCATAGTCTTCGCCATTGATGGGGAAGATGCCGCTGAAAACCATCGGCTTGGGCTCTTCAAACCCCGGCAGGGCTTCTTCACATCCGCCTTTTGCCAAGGTGATCGTATCGCCCACGCGGGCATCTCCCACCTCTTTGATATTGGCAATGATATAGCCTGCCTCGCCGGTGCCGATCTCTTCCTGGGCAGAAAATTTTAAGCCCAGATGCCCCAGCTCCTCAATCTCATACTCGCGGTTGGTGGCAAACATCTTGATGCGATCGCCCTTCTTCAGCTTGCCATCAAACATCCTCACCAATACCACCACTCCCCGATACATATCAAAATAGGAATCGAAGATCAAGGCTTTGGGAGGCGAATCCACCTTGCCGGATGGTGCGGGCAAGGTCTCTATCACCTTGTCCAATAGCTCATGGATGCCCAATCCCGCCTTGGCGCTCACCTTGGCGATATCCTCCGGCAATGCACCCAAGACGTCTCCCAGCTCGTGCTCTGCGCCCTCAATATCGGCTTTGGGGAGGTCGATTTTATTGATTACGGGCAGGATTTCCAGATTGTTTTCCATCGCCAGATAGAGGTTGCTCATCGTTTGCGCTTCAATGCCCTGAGAGGCATCCACCAAAAGGAGGGCGCCTTCACAGGATGCCAGCGCACGGGAAACCTCATAGGAAAAATCCACGTGTCCCGGTGTATCGATCAGGTTCAATACATAATCCTGACCCTTATAATTATGAATCATGCGAATGGCATGGCTCTTGATTGTAATTCCTTTTTCACGTTCCAGATCCATCGTATCCAAAACTTGGGCTACATCCACCTTTCCCACCACGTTTGTCGCTTCCAAAAAGCGATCAGCCAAGGTGGATTTACCATGATCGATGTGTGCCACTATGCAGAAATTACGGATTAATTCCTGTTTCATTGTATGTCCTTGATTGTCAATTAACTATCTAAATGGGTGCGTTCTTAATAAGAGAAACCACCCCTTATGGGCAAATTCTGTAAAGCTCAGATTCTGTCAACCACAAAGCACAAAGCTGCCCCATCCGGCTCCGGCTATCCAGACCCCATTTCCCCCTATTCCCCAAGGCTAAAAGGCATAACGGTAGCCAATGGAAAACAGCAGCCGCTCTCCTTTGCTAAATTTACTGTGCCCCTGCGCCTCCAGCTCTGCGATGCGCTTTTTTTGGGTGGTATTGAGGATAAAAAGAAGGGTTCCATCCAGCCCATGCTTTTGATTTTTGCTAAACATCCATTCCGCCCCTGCTCCCACACAAAAACCGGTATGTGCCTCCGTAACAGGATTTAATCCCGAACTGGCGGATGGACGCGCCACCACCATCGAATTCACTCCATACCACAGCGATGCCGTGGGGCGCAATTTATCGTCAAACTCTCTAAAATAATACTTCATGCCCAATTCAAAACCACTCACATACCCAAAGGTGCCGATGCTGCCGCTCACCACTATATCATCTGTAAAATTAAAATCACCATTGAAGCCCAAACCCCCAT
>JAAYQD010000044.1 GCA_012519465.1 Candidatus Cloacimonadota bacterium | reverse complement strand
CTTTTTACGCAGATTCTTTACCTGCAGGGAGGTAAAGCCCCAATGATGGACAGGGCAATAGCCATTCCAAAGCTCCACCTCGCGTCCTGCCTGCCTGCCTGCCCAGCGTCCCAGATTCTGATCCGGTACAAAGAGGATGCGTTTATCCTCGGGGATGGACAACAGCACTTTTACGGCATTGGAGGAGGTGCAGCAGATATCGCTCTCTGCCTTTACTTCAGCGGTGGAATTCACATAACATACCACCACTGTATCGGGGTGTTGACGGCGGTATTCCCTTAGTTGCTCCGCTGTGATCATATCTGCCATCGGGCATCCGGCGGTTTCTGCGGGTAAGAGCACCTTGGCTTTGGTATTGAGGATGGCAGCGGTTTCTGCCATAAAGCGCACGCCACAGAATACGATTATCTCCGCTTCGGAGCGGGCAGCTTCGATGGAGAGCTGTAATGAATCGCCCAGTATGTCTGCCAGGGCTATGATCTCGGTAGGTTGATAGTTATGAGCCAGGATGATGGCATTCTTTTCCTGGCAAAGTGTTTTGATTTCGTCGATTATTGCTTTGGGCATAATCCTTTTCCTAATTGCCTGTGTGGCCAAATCCATTTGCGCCACGTTGAGTTTGGTTCAATTGCTCGCTGGGGATTAGCTCGCAATCCAATACCGGTGCCACCACCATTTGGGCAATGCGCATTCCCGGTTCTATGGAAATAGGTTCGTCGTTACAGTTGATTAAAATCACCATGATTTCACCGCGATAATCAGCATCAATCGTGCCCGGGCTATTCAAAATGCCCAGTCCCTGTTTGATTGCCAATCCACTGCGCGGCCTTATTTGCGCCTCATACCCCGGAGGCAATTCCAAGGCTATTCCTGTGGGAACCAGCTCTCTTTTGCCGGGCTTGATAGCTATGGTTTGCGCGATATCAGCACACAGGTCAAATCCAGCGCTGTGCGGCGTCATCTTCTGTGGGGGCACAGAGCTGTGCCTCAGTAGTTGATAGCTGATTTTCACGATTTGCGGTTGAGCATATAATCTGCCAGAGCATCCAGGAGGATGGCTTTATCACCCAGTTTGGCGATGCTCTGTTTGGCTTTTTCGGTCAGTTCCAGAGCCTGTTTGCGGGAGGCTTCTATGCCCCACACGGATGGGAAGGTAGCCTTTTGCACCTGCTCATCTTTGCCAATGCTTTTGCCCAATTTTGCAGGATCACCTTCAATGTCCAAAAGATCATCCACTATCTGGAATACAAGGCCGAAATAGTTTCCATATTCTTCCAAAGCTGCCAGCTCATTGGCGGGGGCACCCCCTGCCAGAGCGCCAAAGCGCAGGCTGAGATTGATCAGCTTGGCAGTCTTGTTTTCATGGATATACTGCAAGGTCTTTTTGGTTACTTTTTTGCCTTCTGATTCGATATCCACCATCTGACCGGCAATCAGGCCTTCTATCCCACATTCATGTGCCAATTCACGGATAAAGCGAACCCTCAGCTCAGCCTTGATCTCTGCCAGAGTGATCAATTCAAATGCGCTCACCAACAGCGCATCGCCAGCCAAGAGGGCTTCGCCTTCCCCAAAAAGGGCATGACAACTCTTTTTCCCACGACGGTATTCATCATCATCAATATCCGGCAGATCATCATGAATCAAAGTAAAGGTATGGATCATCTCAATGGCGGCTGCCACCGGCGTAATCGCCTCTGCTTCCTCTTTGTACATCTCATAGGCTAACATCGTGAGATATGGCCGCAGCCTCTTGCCGCCGGCAAACACGCTGTAACGCATGGCTTTATGTAAGTTTTTAGGATATTCATCCTTACGCGGGAGGTAGCGGTCTAAGATGATATTCACCAGCTCCTGCTTCTCTTTCATGTCTTTTTTGAGTAACACTTTTTTATCCATTAGTGCTCCTGATTTTCCGCTTCTTTGGCAAGCCGTTCATTCAAAATGCTGATCTTGGCTTCTGCCTCTCCCAATTTGCTTTTGCAAATCTTCAGAAATGCCACGCCTTCTTCATAGAGAACCAGCATGTCTTCCAATTTTGCCTCCGGTGCAGACATCTTTTCCAAGATGCCTTCCAGCTTTTGCATGGCTTCTTCAAAACTGAGTTCTGCCATTTCTGCAGTATGATTCATCATTCCTCTCATGTTTTACTGATTTCTTGATACATTGTATGAATACGGAGGTTTTTGTCAACTTAATTTTGTTAAAACTGCCAAGCAGTCACCGTTTTCAAGACTTATACTCACCTTATCGGCGATGATATCGTTGCTGATGCCACGGCTGAGGTGAGGATACAATGCAAGGCTTTTCAGGCTCCATTCCAGCCCTTCTGAGGCCTCAAACAAGGCACTGGTGCCGTATGCCACCAAAGAAAGCTTGCAGCCCTTCAAGCCCATTGCCTGCCACTTCCGGGGCAAAAAGAATGCTCTCTGGTTGGCATTTTCCAGACATGCCATCACACCCTGCCGGTGTGCATACAAGAGGTTTTGTATCAAGCCCAAAAGGTGATCCACCCTGCCGCCCATATTATTGATAATCTGCATTCTCTGAAAATTCATCTGGAGCAAGCGTTGAATTGCCAATTCGTTATCTGTCTCATTTTTATAGGGATCAAAACGCCACACCCTGTCTGGTGAGATATGCTGTTGCCAGCCATCAGCAATGGAATCCATATCCCCACACAGATAATCCACCTTTAGGCCCAGCTCCATACACCGCAAGAGGCCACCATCTATGGCAATCACCAAGTCCTGGGGTTGAATGGCATCATAGCCGCTCCAGGTCCAGTCCGGCGCTTGGGGTGTGATCAACCAGGCTGTGGGAAGGGATTTCATCTGCCGGCAAAGGTGGTGGTATCTATACGGTTAAG
>JAAYQD010000043.1 GCA_012519465.1 Candidatus Cloacimonadota bacterium | reverse complement strand
CCCGGCACCGGCAATACGGAAGATGATGGCAGTGCCATTGCTTTTGCCTTTGACGTGGGTGCCAAATATAAAGACCTCTTCCTGCCCAATCTGGATGCCTCATTGGTGATCCAAAACGTGGGACCCAATGTCACATTTATAGACCAATCCCAATCAGACCCCCTGCCCATGACCTTTAGAGCCGGACTGGCATACAAAGCGATGGATACCCCCATGGTGGGTCGTCTGATCTTTAGCGCAGAGGCCAGCAAAATCCTTGCCAATGAAGACCCCCTCCTCAAGCGCTTTATCACCGGCTGGAAACACATGGATGAGACCATCTTCAGCGCTGGTGCGGAATACACCTATCTCGATCTGCTCTCCTTGCGCGGAGGCTATTTTGTGGATAGTGCCGGCAGCGTGGTTGGTCCCAGCTTTGGAGCCGGATTGCAATACCTGATAGACAAAAAGTATCTGATCACCGCAGATTTTGCCATGATCGTTGCTGGAGATTTGACAGACTACAACAAGATTTTCTCTGTGGGATTTGAGTTTTAAAACCAAAGAAGGAAATCATGCAATTTAAACATCCCCTCCGGGCTTGGCAAGAGGCTTCGGAGGGGTACTTTTACCGCCTTGTCTTGGTCACCTCATTGTTACTTTTGCTTTTAATGCACGCGGGGCTCTTGGCTGAAAACCACAAACTGATTCTGCAAAAACACGATGGCTTCAAAAAGCCCAAAATCCATCCCCACGCGGCACAACTGGCAAAGCCGAGTATTGCCTCGGAAGCCAAGAGAAACTCAAATTACGAGCGTCTTTTGGTGATTTTGGTGGAATTTGCCGAAGAGATACCCGATGATCCCCTCACCACTGGAAACGGACTATTCCAAAACACCCCTGATCCCACTTATCTGTACAGCATCGGCAGCCCCCCACATGATAGGGAATACTTTATGGCAAATCTGGAAGCCATGCGCCATTATTATCAAGCGGTCTCCAGTGGCTATTATAACCTGCAGTACGACGTGTATCCCGATGATGGCACTGCCATTCGCCTCCCCCATCCAATGGGCTATTACAATCCCCCCGATGCCAGCTCTGCCCTCTTTGTGGAGCGGATGGAGGAGTACTTTCAAGCAAGTTTCAGTTTGGCAGACCAGCAGTATCCCGAAATAGATTTTGCCAGCTATGGACACTATATGATAATCCATGCAGGATCAGACTGGCAGCATGACGTCTTTGGAGACACACCCTCAGATATCCCTTCTTTCTTTATCAGGGTGAGCGACGATAAAGCTGTGAGCGTGAATGGCGGCAGCCACCTAATAACGCATGCCTGCAACGTTCCTGCCACCATCTCCCAGGATTTTTATAGTGAAGACTTGGGCGGTGCTCTCTTACACAGCGGGTATGGCGCACTCAATTCCGTGTTGGTGCACGAATTTGGCCATTCCCTGGGCTTGGTGGATTTGTATAATGTATACGATTTTCAGCCCATGGTGGGTGTGTTTGACATCATGGATAGCGGTGGAGGCGGTTATCTGCTGGATCAGCTGGAGGATGGCAATTACGTAATGGTGGAAGGCATCCTGCCCGCATTGCCGGGCGCTTTTTCACGTGCTCTGTTGTTTGAGGATTTCTTCCGCGGCGAAGGCTATATGAAAGATGCAGGGGAACTGCCACTGTATTCCCAGCTCGATCTTGCAGCTTCCAGCATGAAACAAACTGGCACCATCAAACCCAATATCATCAAGATACCCTTGGGAGATAAGGAATACGTACTGCTGGAAAACCGCAGCGTGGATCCCGATGGAGACGGAGCCACGGCGGTGTATAGCACCTTGGATTCCCGGGTGATCCTCTACCCCACTCCCATTGATGATCCCACCAATCAGCCTTCTTATGAATACGACTACCTCTTGCCTTCCTTCCAAAAGGCCAATGGTGATGCTGTGGGCGGTGGCATACTTGCTTGGCATATTAATGAAGATATCATCTATCATCAGGGTGTCTTTGATGCTGACGGAAGCTGGGTCTCAAATTATGAAAATAATACCGTCAATACAGACTACAACAACCGCGGTATCAGGGTGATTGAGGCCGATGCCATGCCGGATATTGGCAATATCTTTTCCTGGCATTGGACGGGCACGCCGTATGAATACTTTTTCAAATCCAAACCCGTGCTGAATACCGAGGATGCATTTGCAAACTGGTCTCTAATGCCTTGGACGCCAAAGTTTGCTGCCACCAGCAAGCCAGCCCTCACCGATAATAACGGCGTTCCATCACTGTATTGGCTGGATGGAATCAGTAATCCTGCCGCTGTGATGAATTTTACCCTCAAAAGTGGCTTCTT
>JAAYQD010000042.1 GCA_012519465.1 Candidatus Cloacimonadota bacterium | reverse complement strand
TGGCGCCCACTTTCCTGATACGGATACCGCCTATCTCAATGCCGATAGTGGCATCCTCCTCTCAAAAGTGTGGAAGCTGGCTCAAGACAAGGGATATCAATTGGGCAATCTGGATGCCACGGTAATCTGTGAATCCCCACGCCTCAGCCCCCATATCCAAGAGATGCGCCAGCATATTGCCGATATCTTGCACAGCCCCATCCAGCGCATATCCATCAAAGCCACCAGCGAAGAAGGGCTGGGCATCAGCGGCTCTGGAGGCTTAGCCGCCCACTGTGTTATCCTGCTGGAAAAACAAGGATGAAACCCTGGAATCCGCATACTCCTCACAGCAATCTGTCCCATACCCAAAAAAACCCTTGACCAAATCTGCCAAAGTTTTAATTGGGTAGAATGATGAATAAATGGAGATAAAATGAAGATCCACTTTCGAGACGTTCAGACGGGAAATGTAGAAGCACGTGCGATTATGGAAATCGCCGATGGGGTTTTTCTAAACGAAATCACCATCCTCAATTACAATGGAGAGATCGCAGTGGAATTTCCCCGCAAGAGCTTTGTGGGTAAAAGCAAACGCACACACTACATTGATATCGTGAGCTTTGTGGATAATAGCAAGCGCCAGGTTTGGGAATACGAAATCAAAAACGCATACACCGAATGGCGCAAAACAAACAAAAAAGTATTGGTATATAATAACAAAAGTAACATAGATGGAGGATCATCATGATCAAAGATTTGCAATCTGCGCTTTCCACCAACATCAAAGGTATGAAGCGTTCCGCAATCCGTGAGCTGCTCAAGTATTTGGGACAGCCCGGCCTTATCTCCTTTTCCGGAGGTTTCCCCTCACCGCTCACCTTCCCCATAGAAGAGCTGAAGGTGATCATGAACGAAGTGATGGAAACAGAAGCCGCCTACGCTCTGCAATATGGAGCCACAGAAGGCGATCCCCTGCTCAGAGAACTGATGGTAAAGCGTTATCAAGCCACCGGCATGAAGCTGGAGATGGAAAACCTTATCATCACCACCGCCTCCCAGCAGGCGTTGGACCTCGTAGCCAAGATCTTCGTGGATCGCGGCGACCCCGTTATCGTGGGCCTGCCCTCCTACTTAGGCGGTCTCAGCGCATTCAATTCCTACGGTGCCAAGATGATAGGCATCCCCATGGATGACGAAGGCGAAGACCCACAAATCATGGAAGCCAAGATCAAAGAAGAAATAGCCAATGGCAAAAAACCCAAACTCATCTACGTAATTCCGGATTTCCAAAACCCCGCCGGCATGACCATGAGCGAAAAACGCCGCCTGGAAATCATCGATATCGCCCGCCGTTATGATATCATCATCATCGAAGACAGCCCCTACCGCGAGCTGCGCTATGAAGGCACAGAACAAAAGACCATGTACGAGCTGGACGGCACCGGTCATGTGATCCTGATGGGCACCTTCTCCAAGATCTTCTGCCCCGGCTTTCGCATTGGCTGGGTGATCGGTCATCCAGACATCCTGGATAAAATCGTGATCGCCAAACAAGCCACAGACCTTTGCACACCTCCCTTTACCCAAAGGCTGGCAGCCCGCTACATCGAAAAAGGCCTCTTGGATACCAAAATCCAAGAAATCATCCAAATGTACAGCGTGAAACAAAAGGGAATGCTGAAAGCTCTGGACGAGTTTATGCCCGAAGAATTCAGCTGGACCCGCCCCGAAGGCGGTCTCTTCCTGATGGCAAAAGGCCCCGAATACATCAATACAGACACCCTGCTCTTGGATTGCATCAAAGAAGCCAAAGTGGCTTATGTGGCTGGCACCTCCTTCTTCTGCGACGGTGGCGGTCAAAACACCATGCGCCTCAATTTCTCCTATGAAGACCTGGAAACCAACCATGAAGGTGCCAAGCGCCTGGGCGGTTTTTACAAAGACATTATCGCTAAAAACAAATAATAAATACATCATCAATTCCCCCGGCTTGCCACACCCGCATGCCGGGGGTAAATCTCATAAATATTAAATAAATAGATACATGGAGGAATGATGCCTAAAAAGGTGGAAAGAGCCAAAATGGGCATGATCATCCGGGATGAAGACACTCCGGAAAAGATGGAGGTGGAATACACCGACGTCACCGATCCGGGAGATTCAGATTCACCGGTGCTGATATATTACAATTGGTGCAAAAAGTGTGGTATTTGCGTAGCTTTTTGCCCCACAGGCTGTCTGGGACGCCGTGCTGATGGCGCACCATATGTGGCAAACCCGGAAAAGTGTATTCACTGTGAAACGTGCGACCGTCTGTGTCCGGATTTTGCCATAACCGGCGCCAAAGACCGTTAAGGAGACAAACGATGCCAAATTCCAAAAAAACAACCAAAACCACCAAAGCGGCTGCCAAAGAAACCAAAGCCCAGCAGACCGATACAGCCCTCAAAGAATTGGAAAGCAAAAGCAAACGCAAAAACGTGCTGATGCAGGGCAATGAAGCAGTGTCTTATGGCGCGCTTGACGCCGGCTGCAATTTCTTTGCCGGCTACCCCATCACCCCTTCCACAGAGATAGCTGAAATCTTGGCTGCCGAGCTGCCCAAACGCGGCGGCGTCTTTATCCAAATGGAAGACGAGATTGCCAGCATCTGTGCCATCACCGGCGCCTCCCTGGCTGGTGCAAAAGCCCTCACCGCCACCAGCGGACCCGGCTTTTCCCTGATGCAGGAAGGCATAGGATTTGCCAAAATCACCGAAACACCCTGCGTGGTGGTAAACGTGCAGCGCGTGGGTCCCTCCACAGGAATGCCCACCAGCCCTGCCCAAGGTGATATCATGCAAGCCAGATGGGGCTCTCATGGAGACGCCCCCGCCATCGTGCTTTATCCCGATAGCGTAAAAGAATGCTACGAACTCACCATCCGCGCCATCAACCTCTCCGAAAAATACCGCACCTGCGTGATTTTGCTGTTAGACGAGGTATTGGGGCATATGCGTGAATCTGTGAGATTGCCCGATATGGAAAACGTGCGCGTGATCAACCGCATCAAACCCACCGTACCCCCCCATTGGTACAAACACTATGACGAAAACCAAAAATACCTCTCCCCGCTGGCAAGCTATGGAGAAGGATACCGCTTCCACGTAACCGGCCTCACTCACGACGCCCTCGGCTTTCCCACAAACAAAGCCACCGAAGGGGCGGAGATGATGGAGCGCCTGCGCAAGAAGATATCCTACAATATCCGTGATCTGGTGCAGATCGAAAGCCACCAGCTGGAAGATGCCAAAATAGCCCTGTTCGCCGCCGGAATCAGCGCCCGCTCTGCCAAAGCCGCCGTGGCAATCGCCCGCAGCGAAGGCGTGAAGGTGGGGCTCCTCAGACCGCTCACCATCTGGCCTTTCCCCGATGAGGCAGTGCGCAAAATGCTGCAACACGTGGAAACCGTGATCGTTCCTGAGCTAAACCAAGGTCAATTGATTCACGAAATCAAACGCCTCACCAAAGACAAGAGCGATAGCAACGTGATTGGCCTGCAAAGGGTAAACGGCAAGATGATCACACCAAACGACATCCTGCGCAAGATTAAGGAGGTGATGTAATGGCTAATATCCCACAACGTGTTGTTCACGAATACCTGCGTCACGACAAGAAGTTCCCCCATGTATGGTGTGCCGGATGCAGCAACGGAACCGTCCTGGGCGCCATCATCCGTGGCATCGCCAGCTTGGAGCTGGATAGAAACGACATCGTGATGGTCTCTGGCATCGGCTGTTCCTCTCGCATGCCCGTGTATGTGGATTTTAATACACTCCACACCCTGCACGGACGCGCCATCGCCTACGCCACCGGCATCAAGCTCTACAAGCCCAATCTCAAGGTGATAGTGATCACCGGTGATGGGGATTGCACCGCCATCGGTGGCAACCACCTCATCCACGCGGCACGCCGCAATATCGATCTCAGCGTGATCCTTATCAATAACAATATCTACGGGATGACCGGCGGACAATGCTCCCCCACCACGCCCCACGAAGCACTTGCCACCACCATGCCCTATGGCAATATCGAGCCTGATTTTGATATCTGCCAATTGGCAATGGGTGCCGGTGCCTCCCACGTGGCGCGCACCACCGCCTTCCACACCCAGGAAGTGCAAAAGATGGTGGTGGATTCCCTCACCCACCCTGGATTTTCCCTCATAGAGGTGATGAGCATCTGTCCCGTCATCTTTGGCAGGCTAAACAAGAAAGGCGGCCCCGCCCAGATGATGAAAGACCTGCGGGATAATTCCATCCCCCTCACAGCCGTTGATAAGCTGCCCCCGGAAAAGGTGGAAGGCAAGATCATCCGAGGCACCCTCCGCAAAGAAATTCAGCCAGAGTATTGTGATGTATATGCTGATTTGGTAGCCCGCGTGCAGAATATGGGAGAAGACAAATGAAAAACTATGAAATCAGACTCTCCGGCAGTGGCGGACAAGGTCTCATCCTTGCCGGCATCATCCTTGCCAGAGCCGCTGTGATAGATAATCTCCGCGTCACCCAAACCCAAAGCTATGGCCCCGAATCCCGCGGCGGCTCCTCTCGTGCAGACGTCATTATCAGCGATCAGGAAATATACTTCCCCGAAGCCCAGGCTTTCAATTGCCTCTTGGCGCTCACCCAGGAAGCCTGCGACAAATACCTCTTCGACCTGCGCGAGCAAGGCACCCTCATCGTGGATACCACATACGTAAAAAACCTCGCCATGGCTGCGGAAAAGACCTATGAACTGCCCTTCACAGAGATAGCCATCGAAAAATTAGGCAGCGCCATCACTACCAATATCATCGCCCTCGGCTTTATGGTGCGCCTCATCAAGGTGGTCAGCGAAGAATCACTGGCACAATCCCTGCGCGAAACCGTGAAACCAGCCTTTATCGATCTCAATATCAAAGCCATGAATCTCGGCTTTGAATTGGCAGATAACTACGGAAAATAAGGCGGCAACATGGTAAAACACATCAGTCACATCGGAATCGCCGTCAAAAACCTGGAAGAAGGCATTGAATTCTACCAAAAGCTGGGATTGGAGCTGGAAGCCATTGAAGAGGTACCCTCCCAGATGGTGAGAGTGGCGTTTTTCCCCTGTGGAGATACGCGCATCGAACTTCTGGAAGCCACTTCCCCGGAAAGCCCCATCGCCAAAGCTATCGAGAAACGAGGAGAAGGCGTCCACCATATCGCCTTTGCCGTGGAAGACCTCCCGGCTGCCCTCAAAGAAACCGAAGCCAATGGCATCAGATTGATAGATAAAGAGCCTCGCCCCGGCGCTCACCAGGCGGATATCGCATTCCTGCATCCCAAATCAACCTTGGGCGTCCTCATCGAGCTCTGTAAAGAAAACCACTAAATCTAACCAGATTTATCAAATAATCCGGCGGATTTCATGAAAATGGACTCCGCCTTTTTTTAGTTTTAAATACACCCCTCTATAATACATAGGGAAACGCCACCTTAAACCCTGAAACACCATTCACCACACATAGCCAAGATTCTCACCCTTATGCCGATACAAAAAGTATATAACATTTGACTACAGCCAGATGTTGTGGCAGTCTGCAAAGATATAATGCTTAGCCATTCATGAAGTACTTAATTGGGTTTCCCTTACTTTCGGTTTTCAAGTATTTATTTCTGTAAAGATTCCTTGTCTCGTCGTCAGCTATTCTCCCGAATAGAATTGACCTGTTTTCTCCGGCTCCCTTAATATCCATCCAGCTCATAGGTCGATATCTGTCATCCTCAAAGTAGTACTTACCATCCTCGCCGATATTAAAAAGACCCTCATTAAAAGCATCCCCAACTTTAATAACTCCATTTGACCTAGTATGGTCTATTTCAAACACGTCCAATATTGTGCCTTGGTATGAAACCAAAATTAACTGAATATTCTTAATCTTATCATGTTTCAGTTTCCACATCATTCTGCAAATTGAGAATAATTTTTTAGTGTCCTCTTCTTTTGATGAATCATAACTACAATTGTCGAAATACTTTGGGAAGAACTTGTTGATTATTATGACGATAACATTGTGTTTGATAATGACTTCTTCTCTCAATCTCCATGACTTGTAGATAGGGCACCTCTGATGATTGTGTCCACGTTGAACATTAGATAGATTTTCTACTCCTAATAGATCGATAGCTGCTGATTCGATTTTAAGAGCGGTATCCTCATCCAAATTGTCAGCAAGGATATCAATGTCAGGTTCATGTCCTTCCGCTCTGATCTCCTCTATCTTCTTAGCTTTTTCTTTCTCGTTTTTGTCAGATAAGTGGTCAAACACTCTGTTTTCTTTACCCTTGCCAACATAGAACACACTGCTATCACGTGGGTCAATATATAGATATACATACCATTGTCGGTTGTTTTCGCATCTCGATCCCCACAAAGACCTGATTTGTTCCATTTCTTTTTTTTCCAATTTCATCTCCTATAGGTATAATATACTTTGCTTAGTAAGTTGAGTCTCCAATTGGCGAGCATCAGCTTGCCCATTAGCCTCCCTTGTACCACCCTTGTCTCACCCTTGCTGAGACAAAGGAGAGACAAGGGTGGTTAACAGGGAAGGGGCGGTTTCGCCGCAGGGGGTCAGGGAACTGGGCTTCACTAAAGTCAAGTCCGTTTTGAGCTGGTGTTTACCTATTATTAATCGCGAGCGGTAGCGAGCCTATAATTCGTGTTCATTCGTGTAATTCGTGGTTCAAAAAAGGCGCATTCATCACTCATCATTCATTACTAATGCGAGCAAAGCTCGCCATCACCTCATCCAGTTCATACCCCTTTCCGATAAAATAACCAAACACCTTTTCCTTCAATTTCTGGGTGGGCAGATCCTTTTGCCGGGCAATATAACCCTGCATCTGCTCCTCCAGCTTATGGCTGCCATCCTCCTCTTTGTACATCTCTTCCAGGATGGGCTTCCAGATGGCGGGGTCTATTCGCTGTTCATACAGTTTGCTGATCAATAGCCTTTTGCCGATGCCGCGGTTTATCCAGCTGCGGATATAGATTTCGCTATAGCGGGCATCGTCGATGAAACTATGTTGGATGGCGTAATTGATCTGCTGATCGATGATTGCCTCATCAAAGCGTCTGCGCAAGAGCAGCTGTCTGCTTTGCCATCGGCTGTGCTCGGCTTTTGCCAGATAATCCAGCAGCAATTTGCGGGCGTGGGAGCTTAATAGCTCCATGATCTGGGCGGCTTGATCTGAGCTAATCTGACAGCTGTTTTCAGGCGCACAAAAAGACGGGAGGACCCTGATGGGCAGGGTCCCCACGCATTGGTCATCAATATATATCAGGGCTGTTCGCCCCTTGGGATTAGTCCGTACTATCCTCAGTGTCATCAGTTTTGGAGATCAGCTCCGGATCGGCTTTTTCTTTCACGCGGGCTTCCAATTCTGCCAAGACTTCCGGATTTTCTTTCAAAAACAGCTTTGCCTTCTCTGTGCCCTGTCCCAGTTTGATTTCATCGTAGGAGAACCAGGAGCCACTCTTTTTGATCAGTTCCATTTCCACCGCCATTTCCACCAAGATATCCAGGTGGCTGATGCCTTCGCCAAAGATGATGGGGAAGACCACGGTTTTGAAGGGCGGGGCAAATTTGTTTTTCACCACTTTCACACGGGTTTTGGCACCAACCACGTTGGTATCGGCTGCGGAAAGCTTGATGGAGCCGGCAAAGCGCACTTCCAGCCTTACGGAGGAGTAGAATTTGAGGGCTACGCCGCCGGTGGTGGTTTCCGGATTCACGTATGAGGGAACGCCTATTTTCATGCGTGTTTGGTTGATAAAGATCACGGCGGTATTGGATTTGGAGACGATTGCCGTCAGCTTGCGCAGGGCTTGGCTCATTAGGCGTGCCTGCAAGCCCACGTGGCTATCCCCCATCTCGCCTTCTATCTCCTGTTTGGGCACCAATGCCGCCACAGAGTCCACGATCACGAGGTCTACCGCAGAGCTGCGCACCAAGGTTTCCACCACTTCCAGGGCTTGTTCGCCGCCATCGGGCTGGGAGAGCATCAAATCATCCGTTTGCACTCCCAAACGCTTGGCATAGGATACGTCCAGGGCGTGTTCGGCATCGATGAATGCCACCACTCCCTCCTGCTTTTGCGCTTCTGCAGCGATATGCAGCGCCAGGGTGGTCTTGCCGCTGGCTTCTGCGCCATAAATCTCTGTGATACGACCCTTGGGGATGCCGCCGATGCCCAAGGCTATATCCAGGTTGAAGGCTCCTGTGGGGATCACCTGCACGGCTATATCAGGCTTGTCTCCCAATCTCATGATGGTGCCTGCGCCAAACTTCTTTTCCAATTGGGTAATGGCGGTTTTGAGGGCGCTTTCTTTGTTTTTATCCAGCATTTTACCTCCGTTTTATTGTAATATGCTTTGTTTTATGATTGAATAATGTGGTCCCTGCGGGCGCAACTGACTGCGGTAGAGATTGATGGTATCATACTCGTAAACCTGGGTATCCACAGGGGTTTCCATCAGGCGTCGCTCGATCTGCACCGGCAGGGGGCGCTTGATCCTGCCCAAAGTGATGTGCAGCTTCAGGGCTTTGGTATCGATCTGTGGCACAATGGGACGGATGCGCTTGATCAGCTCTTTGTGCATGGCAAATATCTCCTGGCTTTGCGCCTCCAGATTGATCCAGATGAGGCGTGGATGGGAGGAGGGAAACAGCTCTATCCCCCTCGCTGCCATGGAAATGGGCTGCCAGGTGTTGGATAGCTCTTCCACAATCTCTGCCACCTCCGGGATTCTCTCCACAGATACATCGCCCAAAAAGAGCAGGGTGAGATGCAGGTTGTGCCCCGCTGTCCAATTCACACCC
>JAAYQD010000041.1 GCA_012519465.1 Candidatus Cloacimonadota bacterium | reverse complement strand
GAGTGGGAACAGTATGAGATTCAAAAAATAGCAGTGATAAATCCCTTAAAAAAAGAGGTTTCTAATCTCTCAAGTGAACTGCCTGTATCTTTTGTTCCTATGAGCGATTTATTGACTAATCGAATGACTTTTACTCCTTTAGTCTCAAGACCAATAGGGGAATTACTATCTGGTAGCTACACATATTTTAAAAACAATGATATTCTCCTTGCCAAGGTTACTCCTTGCTTTGAGAATGGTAAAGCTGGAATAGCTTTAGACTTATTGAACGGAATAGGATTTGGTTCAAGTGAATACTATGTTTTTAGATGCACAGATAAAATCCTGCCTCAATGGATTTACATCTTACTCGTTAGCCCCTATTTTAGAATTCCGGCAATAGCTAATATGACGGGAACTGGAGGGTTACAAAGAATACCTAAAAGTTTCATAAATACTTTCCGGATTCCGGTGCCCGATCTCAGTATTCAGCAAGCCATCATTGACCGTATAGAGAACGAACAAAAACTTATCGACACCAACCGCCAGCTAATCACTCTCTATGAACAGAAGATAAAAGACCGGGTCAATAAACTATGGGAAGGGAGTAGCTGATTATTTTGACTTATCCCCCTATGTCTTTTATAATCTGCTTATAACCGAACTTCTATCTGAGACTTATTTGGAAGGCGAGCTGCACCCGCTTGAATTTGACCTGAAGTGCCGTCTCTCCGAGACTCGTAACGTATTAGTATACCAGGAGTTGACCTGAAATATCGTCTCTCTGAGACTCTTTAGGGAGCTCGCTCTGCTCGCAGAGGTTAGAGGCCAGAGGGCAGAGACCAGAGGTTAGGGGAGAGCTCGCTGCGCGAGCAGTAACACTGGCTTTCAGCCGGTGGTTTCACCGGTTTTAACCGGTTGTTATAAAAAGACTTATAGAATTTAGGGATCAGGTTCCAGGTGTCAGGGAACAGTGTGGTTTGAAGGTATCTCGCTTTACTCGCTGGATAGTTTCATAAAAGCCGACCAAAGTCAGCGAAACCACCGGCTAAAGCCTGTGTTACCAAGAGGTTGCGGACTCGCCCTGCGTGCGATGAATGATGAACAACGGGCACGGAACCCTGTTCATTGTTCTCTGGTCTCTAAACCAGCGGCAGCAATATATGCCTAAGGTCAATAATAACTACTTTTTTGCATCGGCATACAGTTCATCCTGATATGCCTTTCTCGTTGAATGGCATTCTTGAAAATACTCCGCGTTTCCCTATGTAATATAGAGGGAGTATTCGTGGAGGGCTCGCTGCGCGAGCAGAGGTTAGAGGCCAGAAGCCAGAGGTTAGGGGGAGCTCGCTGCGCGAGCAGAGGTTAGAGACCAGAGGTCAGAGGTTAGGAAGAACTCGCTTCGCTAAGAGGCAAGCACGCACAGCGTGCGCCCATTTTCTCCTTGACGTTATTCGTCAGCTTATTAGTCTGGAACTTATCTTTTTTTATTATAAACAGATAGCTCTCATCCTGGAGGTAAAAAATGTCCAAGAGTTCGATTTCCAAAAACCGTTTTGGTCTTTACAAAAAGGGGATTTTGGCTGGCTCCCTGCTGTTGGTAATTGTATTATTTGCCTTGGTTTGGTATGTCTTTCCCGGCAAAGCTGAAGCCACCATTTCTGCCAAAACCTATGGAGAAGCCACCCAGAGCATGGTGGATACCAGCCGCAAATATCTGGGACAACCCCGCAAGTTTCGCAATCCCAGTGGAGATGCCATGGATTGCAGCGGATTTGTACAATATATCTACTCCCTTCATGGTATTCAAATCCCCCGCACCGCCAGTTTGCAGGGGGCAAGCAGCCGCCAGATTTCTTTCAGCGAAGCCCTGGCCGGAGACCTGATATTCTTTTCTGATACCACAGGCAATTCTGATGCAATTGGACATGTGGGTATGGTGGTGGAAAACGATGCCAACGGTCTGCACATGATCCACTGTTCCTCGCAGGGGATTGTGGAGGAAGATTATTACAAGAGCGCCCACTATCTGGGCAGATTCAAGTTTATAGGTCGCATGCCCCAGCTTGAGGCAAAATACCCGGATTTTGTGTCACCCACACGCAGCATCTCTGTAATCGGCGTGGGAGATATCATGATGGGCACCAACTATCCTTCCTCAAGAACCCTCCCTCCCAATGATGGGCGCGATCTATTTGAACCCGTCAAACACATCCTCGCCTCTGCAGATCTCAGCTTTGGCAATCTGGAAGGTGTGATCCTAACCGGCAAAGGAACACCCAAAAGATGCGCCAACCCTGCCACCTGCTTTGCCTTCAAGAGTCCGGATCACTATGCCGGATACCTCAGCGATGCCGGCTTTGATGTGATGAGCCTGGCAAACAATCATTCCGGCGATTTTGGCGCAGCCGGAAGGCGCAATACCGTGGCAAAACTGGATGAATTGGGCATCAAATATGCCGGAATCGACGAATATCCCAGCGTCACATTCCAAAAAGATGGCATCCGCTATGGTTTTTGTGCCTTTGCCCCCAATAACGGCACCATTCAGATCAATGATTATGAAGGAGCCAGGCGCATCATCCGCGGGCTGAAAGCCCAAAGCGATATCGTGATTGTCTCCTTTCATGGCGGCGCAGAGGGCTCTGATAAAACCCGGGTGACGGGCAAAACGGAATATTACTTGGGTGAAAACCGGGGCAATCCCAAAGAATTTGCCTATATGGCAATCGATGCCGGTGCCGATATCGTGTTTGGGCACGGTCCCCACGTAACGCGTGCCATAGATCTTTACAAAGATCGTTTCATCGCTTACAGCCTCGGCAATTTCTGCACCTATGGCAGCTTTACCCTTTCCGGAAACCTGGGCATTGCCCCCATTATCAAGGTGAATGTCTCCAGCACAGGTCAGTTTATCGATGCCCAGATCACCGCCACGCGCCAGCCTGGAAAAGGGGGACCCGTCTTAGATGCAAATAATACCGTGATCAAAGAGATTAGCAGGCTCACCAAGCTGGATTTTCCCAATAGCGAGCTGATTATCTCCGCAGACGGCAGCGTGAGCCGCAAAACAGATACCAAGGCGGTGAAAGAAGAGCAGTAAAGAAGCTCATAGTTATTAGGTTTTGTGGCGAAGTGCGCTCAACTGGCACCTCTCAACCCTCACACAGCCTCTCTGATCCCTAACCCCTGCCCCCAGCACAAGTTCAGCTTGTGCCGAGGGCTGGGCTATGCTTTAATAATTGTGCGTTTATAATACTAAATATGATGGATGGTTCTATTTCACCTCCACCCGCAAAGCGTTTTTGTGCACCTTGTTACCTCCGCCAATCATCACGAGGTTCTTATAAAGCTCGGAGGTATCCACGATGCGGGATTTGATCCACTCGCGTGAACGGGAATCCACGATGGAGCGAGGGGCTTCATAGTATTCAGGGTCTTCCCAGTATGAGCTAAAATACACTTCCTGCCCCAGCCTGAGGTCTGCATCAGTGGCAATGCGGGTCTTGGCATAATGTTGTGTCCAAACACTCACGCCATCCGTCACGCGCATAAACTGGGCTTGGTTTTTGGTATTTTCCGATGGTGGAACCAGCATTTTGGCTATTGCCACCCAATCATAACGATCCTTGTCTCCCAAAGCCTCATCCATGATAAGATAATCATCTTCCTGCATATAGTGGCGGTCTGCTCCCGGAGGAATCACTTCCACAGTGGAAACGGGGATGGACGGTGCGGCTATCACCACATCCGGCATGGCGGGTTGTATTACCAATCTTGGCACGCAGGCGCTGATGAGCAGCATTCCTGCCAGCAAGAATAAGACTCCGATACGTATGGTATTCTTCATTTGAAACCTCCTTGATTTCAATGATAAGTTATTATGGTATGTCAACAAGTGAGCGAAGTCATTGTTTGACATCCATAAGATAGGTCACTTAAGGTATAATACAAGTAAAAAGTACTCCGTTCGCAACAAAAGCCCTGAGCCAATTCAACGGTATGTAGTTAAACGTTTTATCTTGTATTGGAACGGAAATTGTATCAAATATGTGATAGTATGAAGAACCAAACAGATGACAAGCTGGTAATCAGCGAGGCGGCATATCAATACCTGAGCGGCAAAAACAACTACTTTGCCCCTAAGGCGAGGTATGCCCGGATTATCCTCAATGGCGTCACCTGTTCCGGCGCCCAGTTTAGCCTGTTCTATGATTATGCTGCGGAGAGTGATCTGCGGATGGAGTATAAAAACCTCACCTTTTTGGCTGAACCGGAATTGCTGCAGCGCTTTGGCGGCTTTGAGCTGGGAACGGAACGCTTCTTTTTTGGCACGCGCATTCTGATTACCCCCTTTATCGATGATCGCAATTGCGATTGTGATCACAAGTGTAACTCCCATAATGGTAAATAATTAAAATAAGGAATATATTAATGAAGACATTCAGGATTGTGGTATCGGTTTTATGGCTCTTGAGCCTGGTGGCGCTGCAAGCCGCATGGCATGACGCTTTGCCGCTGGAGGTGTCTCAGCCTGATGGCACCCAGCTCACGATTTATGCCAGTGGTGATGAATTTCACAATTGGTTGCATGACGAGAATAATTATACCATCGTGCGCAACGACGAGGGCGCCTATGTGTATGCCCGTCAGGATGGTGAAGGCGTGGCTGCCACGGATATTTATGTGGGCAATGGCTCGCCTGCCATGCGCAATCTGGAGCCGGGCATCAACCTGAGCCCCCAGATGATAGAAGCCAAATATGAGAGTATGGCACAGATGCGGGATTACAGCAATGGCCGCTCTCCCCACTTTGGGCTGTTCAATAATGTGGTTATCTTTATCAAGTTTTCCGATAGCCCGGATTTTGCACGTCCCTTCAGCTACTTTGAAGCGATGTTCAATGAAGAGGGTGAAGATGCAAATTCCATGAGAAACTACTTTATAGAGGCATCTTACAATCAGCTATTTGTGGATTCCTATTTTTATCCCCTGCCCAATGGCGATGTGGTGGTGTGTTATACAGACAACCAGCCCCGCAGCTATTTTCAGCCCTATAGCCCCTCCAATCCCAATGGCTACAGCGGTGATCAACAGCGTACCCAGCGGGAGCAGCAGCTTTTGGTGAGAGCCGTGAATGGCGTCTCCAGCCAGATTCCCACCTCCCTGGTGATTGATGGGGATAACGATGGCTATGTGGATAACGTGTGTTTTATCATCCAGGGCGCTCCTGATGGCTGGGCAGAACTCCTGTGGCCCCACCGCTGGGTGCTGTATGCCGCCAGCGCCTACATCCACGGTAAACAGGTGTGGGATTTTAACTTCCAACTGGAGACCTCCCTTTCTTCCTCTGGAGCAAGCGTGCTTTCCCACGAAATGTTCCACAGTCTGGGTGCTCCCGATCTTTATCGCTATAGCAATACCAGCATCGATCCCATCGGCAAATGGGATCTCATGTGCAGCAACACCAATCCTCCCCAACACATGGGCGCATGGATGAAATATCGCTATGGAGAGTGGCTGCCTTCCCCACAGGTGATCACCCAATCCGGAACCTATAGCCTGCAGGCACTATCACACTCTGAGACCAATAACGCCTATCGCATCTATTCTTGGCGCAATAACGAATCCTATGTGGTGGAATACCGCAAGACGGATACCTTCTTTGATTCTGGATTGCCGGGCTCCGGGCTCTTGGTATATCGCTTGGATGCGCGGCAAAGCGGAAACGCCGATGGTCCTCCGGATGAGCTGTATCTGTATCGCCCAAATGGCACCACCACGGTGAATGGGCTGATCAATCAGGCGCATTATTCCCAGCAAAGCGGACGCACGGAGATTAGCGAATTCACCACGCCCAGCGGCTTTACCAGCACCGGTGCTGCAGGTGGATTGAATATCTATGACATCAGCGAAGCAGACGATACCATCACCTTCAAGGTGAAAATATCCGATATCCAGCTCACCTATCCGCATGGTGGTGAAACCTGGTTTTCGGGCGATAATAAGACTATTACCTGGGCATCCAAATCCACCCAGGGAACGGTGAATCTGAAATATAGCATAGATGGCGGTGATAGCTGGATGGATATCGCACACGGCGCACCCAACAGCGGTAGCTACACTTGGTATAACGTGCCCGATCATAATAGCGAAAATATGCACATCCAGATCACCCTGCTTTCCAACGATCACACGGATTCCAACGTTTATCCCTTTAGCCTGATTGGGGAATTGGCAACGCCCACCGCTCTGTATCCTGAAAACGGGGCGACAGACGTGCCCACCAATCCCCAAATCACCTGGCAGGCTGTGCCCGGTGCCACGGGCTATCATTTCCAGCTTTCTCCCAATGAAGACTTTTCGCCCAGCCTCTATAATGTGTTGGGTCACCAAGGTAATACCTTCCAGATCAGTAGATTGCAAACCTATACCCAATACTATTGGCGCGTGGCGGCGATGGCGGATGTGGGCACCAGTCCTTTTTGTGAAACGCAGAGCTTTACCACCGGAGAGATCAGCGAAATGCCCTCCAGTCCACAGCTGCTGGCACCTTCGCACATGGCGGAAGGTCTGGATTTGCCTATCACCTTTATGTGGACGCCCAGCCCCCTGGCAGAGCATTATATCCTGCAAATCTGTACCAGTCCATACTTTGAATGTCACACATACAATTATGAGATCACCAATACCCAGTTTACGGTGCACGAGCTGCAGCCCTATTATATGTATTATTGGCGCGTGGCAGCCCGGAATGCGGCGGGTGTGGGATACTTTTCGCAGATTAGACGCTTTTATACCAGCTCTCCCAGCGATAGTGATGATCACCTGGAAGTGATCTCCATCAACAAACTGGCGGCAAACTATCCCAATCCATTCAATCCCAGCACCACCATCAGCCTCAATGTGAAAGACACCAGCCGGCCACTGGAGCTGAGCATCTTCAACCTGAAAGGGCAACGGGTGCGCACCCTGCACAGGGGATTGCCCTCCAGCCTTGCCATGCAATTTGTGTGGGATGGCTGTGACGATCATGGTGCCGCACTTTCCAGCGGTATGTATCTCTATAGGATGCAAGCTGGTGACTATGTGGAAACCCGCAAGATGCTGATGTTAAAATAAATATGTCTTAAATAACCAACTCCTCCTTCCCTCAATTAGCAGTTTGCGGTGCAGACTGCTAATTTTTTGTTTGCCTTTTGTGCCAACCCGATTATTATATGGGTAGAGTAACAAAATACAAAGACCCAAAAAGGAGGTTTACCAATGAAACTCGTACCTTACAGACACTCCAGAGAAATAAGGCCAAGCAGTATGCTGAGCCTGTTCGACGAATTCTTCAACCGTGCGTATGAAGAAGAAGATACCAGCGAAAACTTCCGGGCAATGGCAATGGACATTGTGGAACACGATAAAGAATTTGAGATTTTGGCAAATCTGCCCGGATATAAAAAAGATAACGTCAAAATATCCATTCACGAGAATCAGCTCTTGATAGAAGCCAGCTGTGACAGCGAGAAGGAAGAGAAGACAGGCACCCTGTATCGCTGTGAGCGTTATAGCGGCAGCTATCGCCGAAACCTGCTCCTGCCCGAAAATGCAGATCATGGCAAGATCAGCGCCAAGATGGAAGACGGCGTGCTGAGACTGGTGATTCCCAAGAAACAACCTACTCCTCAAAAAGAGATTGTAATAGAATAAGCTACATTACACTACTAATCCCAAGACAAGAAAGGCGCATCAATGATGCGCCTTTTTGGGTGCGCAGGACAGGGGCACCTAAAACATTAACACCTAATACCTATCACCTAAGTCAGCCTCCGTCTGGCACCCTCAAAAATCCCTTGACACCCCAGCCTCTTTTTCCAGTGTGACAAGCTATAGAAATTGCACATTATCAAAGGATTATAAATGAAAGAAGGATATATACCAAAAAACGACTTTCGCTCCATCTTTT
>JAAYQD010000040.1 GCA_012519465.1 Candidatus Cloacimonadota bacterium | reverse complement strand
TAGGCTGTCGTATCAATGGAAGTTATCTTGACTCCTCTTCCATTTGGTATCGGGTGGATTACGATCAAAACGGTAACTATGATCTCTATGAGAGTTGGCAACCCTATACGGGCAGAGGCAGTGAAATTGTGCAAAACCTGCCGTTTCTGAGAGACGGGGTTTATCACTTTGAATTTAAGGTAGAGGGTATGGATGGTGAGGTTGTTTACAGCGGAACATCATTTCAAGAAGGAATCGCCGATGACTGGATTTTCAGAATCGACACCGTGCCTCCCACGGCAATCGAGACATTTTTCGTGGGGGCGGCAGAAGATGAGGCAATTCAACTGTTTTGGACTCCCTCTTTTGATGTGAACTTTGCCGGTTATCGCATACTATATGCCCAGCATCCGGAGCCGGGCGAGGAAGACATGATCTGGAACCATCTCAATGATCCCAACCTTATCAATGAAGGCAGCGGGATGGTGAGCACCACTATTGACGGCCTTTATCCTGTCACCCGTTATTATTTTGCTTTGCAGGCATTGGACGCGGCTGGTAAGATTGCCCAATATCCGGATTATGTCACTGCAATGACAACTTCTTCAGCAGCGCCCAAAGCACCGCAGAATCTCGTGATCAGTATAGAGGGTGATCAGCTTGTCCTGGATTGGGATGAAGTGACCGAAGATACGGCAGGCAATGCAATCCAGGTTGCCCGTTATGATATATTCTTTAGTGAAGACCCATATTTTGAGTGCGGACCTGATAACTACTTTGATTCCTACAACGCTCCACCCATCCGGCTGGATTATATAGTGGAATATGTGGACAGGCTGTTTGTGAAAGTGCGGGCTGTGACGGGTGCCATCAGAACAAAGCCAGATCCAGCAAAGAAATTCAGCAAGTAAGAGCTGTTAGATATAAAGAGCGTGAGTGGCGAGAGCTGCTTGCGCTCTTTTATTTTGAGGGAATCAAAAAAGCGGGAACCGCCTCTTATCAAAACGATTCCCGCCAAGGGTTTATATAATGGGTGTTATTTCATGAAGGGATATTCAAAATCCACGGGGGGATTGAAGTTTTCTTTGATGGAGCGGGCGGAGATCCAACGATAGAGGTTGAGGGGTGAGCCTGCCTTGTCGTTTGTGCCAGAGCCTCTTGCTCCGCCAAAGGGCTGTTGTCCCACGACGGCGCCGGTGGGTTTGTCGTTGATATAGAAATTGCCGGCACAGTGACGGAGGGCGTGGGTGGCGGCACAGACGGCTTTTCTATCCTGGGCAAATACAGCGCCTGTGAGCCCGTAGGGAGAGGTGGTGTCGCAGAGGGTGAGGGCGTCTTCAAAATCTTTGTCTTCATACACATACACTGTGAGCACGGGACCAAAGATCTCTTCCTGCATGGATTTGTAATGGGGGTTTTCCGCCTTGATGATGGTGGGTTCGATGAAGTAGCCCTTGCTATCGTCACAATTTCCACCCCTCAGGATACTGGCATCGGAGGCGGCTTTGGCGTGGTCTATATAGCCTTTGATGCTATTGAAACTGCTTTGATCGATCACGGCATTGATGAAGTTTGAGAAGTCTTGCACATCGCCCATCTTCATGCGGGGCATCATCTCGTCCATGTATCCCAACCATTCTTTGTAGATGGATTGGGGGATATAGAGCCTGGAGGCGGCGCTGCACTTTTGACCCTGGAATTCGAAGGCACCACGCAGGGATGCCACTGCCAAGGCTTTCACGTCAGCAGATGGATGGGCAAAGATAAAGTCCTTGCCGCCGGTTTCTCCCACCACTCTGGGGTAGATACCATAGTGTTCCAAGTTTTCGGAGGTGCGCTTCCAGATGCCATTAAAGACGGCGGTGCTGCCGGTGAAATGGATGCCGGAAAGATGGGGGGAATCGATCACGGTATTGCCCATCTGCGCGCCGGAACCGGGGATAAAGTTGATCACGCCATCAGGCAGACCGGCTTCCTGGAGAATCTTCATGATATAATAACCGCTGTAAACGGCGGTTTGGGCAGGCTTCCACACCACGGTGTTGCCCATCATGGCGGGCGCCGTGGGCAGGTTGCCGGCAATGGAGGTAAAATTGAAGGGCGTGATGGCAAAGATGAAGCCTTCCAAGGCGCGATATTGGGAGCTATTCCACTCACCCTTGGGGGATACGGGCGGCTGCTGTTCATAAATCTGCTGGGCAAACCAGGGGTTGAATCTCCAAAAATCGATCAATTCACAGGCGGAATCTATTTCGGCCTGAAAGGGGTTTTTGCTCTGACCCAACATGGTGGCGGCATTCAGGATATTGCGGTATTTGGTGGAAAGCAGCTCGGCGGCCTTCAGGAAGATGGCAATGCGGTGATAATATGGCATCTCCTCCCATTCACGCTTGGCTGCCAGAGCGCTATCGATCGCCATCTTGATCTCTTTTTCACCCACCTTGTGGTAAGTGCCCAAGATATGCTGATGCTCGTGAGGGCAAATGCAATTGGCAAGATTGCCGGTGAAGACCTCTTTGCCGCCGATGAGAGCGGGAATCTCGATCTGGCTGTTATACATCTCTTTCAGGGTGGCCTGAAGCTGGTCACGCTCCGTTGTTCCGGGAGCATAAGGGAAAATGGGTTCGTTTTTGGGTTCGGGAACCTTAAAAAACATCTATCTCTCCTTTTTGGTTTATTCGCAAGTGTTTGTAACTGCAATTCATGACTTTACACCAGTTTACCCATAAAAATTGATGGGGCTGGGATGTCAAGAAATATCGCCAGGCAGCCGCTGGCTGCTGGCTGAGGGGTTAGAGACCAGAGGCCAGAGACCAGGGTGGGCGGCATTCTGCCGCAGGGAACTCGCTTCGCTCACGGTTGGGCGGTCACGATGTTCCTTTCTTGCTTCATGTGGTTGTGATGCCGTTGCGATACCCAGCAATTTGCTGGGAGAGGCAACGGTATCGCAAGCGTATCTAATAGGGAAGGGAGGCGAATCCAGCAAAAGAAAGTGCGCTGCAACTGGAATCTGACAACAATCTTCTCCCAATACGGCCTATAGTTCTTAAGCATGGTGCAGCTTGCTGGTCTCCACTTTTTTCCCACTCCTTGCCTATGAGCCACCCTTGTCTCTCCTTTGTCTCGACAAGGGTGAGACAAGGGTGGTACAAGGGAGGGTAGTGGGCGCGGCTTGGGTAGGCGTGCTGCGCTCGTAAGGTTTTAGTGCTACAGCCAAGCCTATTTTGAATTAGGGAAATTCGTTTACGTAGTTGCTCAAAACCTTTTCGTGGTTAGTTATGGACAGACCTGAAGTGCCGTCTCTCCGAGACTCAGGTAACATCTATAACCCAGATTTGACCTAAACCACCATGAAAAGTTTTTCACAACCGTAAATGAAACACGGTATCGATTCTTAGCCTCGGTTGCGCTTCTAATGGCCGATTTTATTATGATGAAGATTGATCTTGACGGGAAAAGAAAGATAGAAAGTATTGTAATACATCATATAAATTCAAATAGAGTGTGAAGTCCATGTATAGTGAAGTGTCCTTAATAATCAGATATGCAACGAACTTGGATATACACCAATATTTGGAATTCAAAAATTATTGGAAATGATCGTAGCGTTTGCTACAAAAAAAAGACCGCCGACATACTGGGCTATCCTTAGTGATAAGCCGTCCTAAACCTGGTCATAGTTCCTATGAACTACTGTTTGTGACAAGCTGTTTTCATTGGCAACAATAAAACCAGCTTGAGCACGCATGTAAAACTATATCGTTTTTTCTACGATATGATTATCTTGCAAATAGCTTGATCATTTTGACTTTTTTTGACACACTGAGTTTTTCTCGTATTAGCTCAGGCAGGGATTTTGTGTGCCCGCATAGTGGGGTGTTTCATGTAAAATGACGTCTCTCCGAGACTCCTTAGGGAACTTGCTTCACAATCTTCTTGATGCTGGACTCTGTGGGTGTTTTCAGTTTTAGGATATAGATACCGGCGGATAGAGCCTTCCCAGAGGCGTCACAGCCGTTCCAGCTGTACTCTGTGAAGCCTTTGGCATTTCCGGAAATATGATGAATGCGCTGCCCTTTTAGGTTGTAGATACTTAGTTGGTACTCATTGGCAGGTTCTTTGATGCCGATCTGGATGGTGGTGGCATCTGAGAAGGGATTGGGGTAAACGCCATGTATGCCAGTGAAGGCGGGGCTTTGGGTATCATCAGGGTTGGCTACCGGCAGGATTTGATATGAGGCGGTGGCGATAGTGCTTGAGATCCAGCCGGTTTTGGCTGCAATTGCCTTGATGGTGGTATCCTGGGTAATGCTGATTGGCACTGAATACAGGGGGGAATGGGTGTTGGGGATGCTTCCGTTTGTGGTGTAGTGTATGGCGGCATCCGACATAGTGCAGTTAAGGGAGATTTCCACCATTTCCTTGTAAGAGCCCGCAGGAGGATCGAAGGTGGGTGCGGGAAGGGTGCCAGTGATGATATACTCGGCGCTGGCAGTGGAGCTGGGCATCCATCCAGTCTTGAATCCCTTTGCCATGATGGTGGTACTGCTGTTTAATGGCAGATGGATGGGGTTTGCGTAGAGAGTGGAGGTAGCGGAGGGTTCGCTACCATCGGTGGTATAACGTATCTGAGAGCCGGGGGTAAGGCTGTTTAATACAATATCTTGCGCTGTTGTATAGGTTCCAGCTGCCGGAGTGAAATAAGGGGCTTCCACAACGCCAATTATTTCATAGATGGCGGTGGAGATGGGGCTGGGCAACCAGCCGCTGAGATAAGCTCTGGCTTTGATGGTGGTATGGGTCTGCGGCGGCAGGTGGATGGGATTGGTATAAAGTATGGAGTCTTCTGTGGGATCGCTTCCGTTGAGGGTATAATATATCTGGGCGCCAGGGGTGGAGCAGTTTATCATGATATCTTGCTCCATGTGGTATGTTCCCGCGGGAGGGTCAAATACGGGGTCTGCAACGGTTTGCAAGTTGTT
>JAAYQD010000039.1 GCA_012519465.1 Candidatus Cloacimonadota bacterium | reverse complement strand
GTGAAATATAGGTTTCCATATTATATCTTCGCCTTCCTTAAATATAATATGGATATCCATGTTTCATTATGATGCCCCCATTTTAATGTTCGCTGCCATTTACACGTACTACTCTATAAAGACATCAATGTAGTTTCTAAATCGTCCAGCAAGTCTGGCATGTCATTTAGCTATAACGCCTGCTTCTGAGTGGTTGGGGCGATCCTATTAATTTCGTCCCAGAATTGATCGCTATTCGTTTTTTCTCTTTTGTGCCCGATAGAAACAACAAGCTCTAAGGCAATGCTTCTGCAGGTGATGCAAGAATAAAAGGACGAATATAATTCTACTTATACTTCAAAATTCCCAAACCGTATCCGGATCTTTGAGTGCTATTTGTGTTGCTTCTAAATTTATCAGATCTTTTAGAGGACCATTCTTGGCAAGATCTACCATATTTGATAAAATCCCAGCCACCATGTTAGTATCATTTTTATCCATGGCTTTATCAAGGCTAGCAAAGTATCCGTCAAATTGCTGTCTCCTTTCGTCAAATGTTTTGTCCATAACCACAAGCATTATTTCTCTAAAAGCCCTTGTTTTTTCTATTATCACATCACGATTTGCACGGATGGCTTCCCGTTTGGTAGTTTCTTGTTGAATCATATTGACCATGTTTGTGATGTCAGAAACTATTATCTTCGCTGAATCCAGAACATTGCCTAATGCCATCGCTTTTTCTGTAAATTCCTGGATTTCATTTTTCTCGTTTTTTTTGTTTGTCATCGTATTCCTCTTTACACGTTTACTCGTTCAACTTCAATTAGTTGCTTAGCTTTTTTAACGATTAGTTTTGCATCTTCCGAGATCTGCCCGTCTTCTTCAAGCATCGGCGCCCTTGCAATTTCACTAATCGCTTTACACAGCAGACCACAGGTTTGAAAAACCTCAGCCTGATACACATCGTTGCTGTCAAAGTCAGACAATAAGGGGCGAAAGTAAAGGAAGCGATCTATAACTCTGTTGTGTAATTCAGTTAGAACATTCACCTGCTCATTTACACACTCAATAAGCTGGCTAAGGAAATCAAGGCTTGCTTGAATTATAATACATGCCTGCGTCACTTTATAAGCGTACTCTTCAGCTTTTCTTAAGGAGTTCTTCCCAATATATGAGACATACAACCCCGCTGCCAACAATGTTACGCCACCTGTTACTCCTGCAGTTATCGAAGATAAAAGAGCGGCTCCAGCTGCCATACCTCCACCTCCAGCTGCTAAAGAACCACCTCCTAAAAAGGCTAGTGTTGCATTTGTTGCAGCTGCTCCAGACAAAGTGCTGATAGCTACCCCAGTTGATGCTGTTCCTACCATAGTAACAATCCCAGTTACTGCGGTAGGCACACCAGCTAATGCTAAAGCCCCTAAAGATCCCACAGTTAAGGCACCGGATAAAATATTACCAGCCGTAACACCTATCTCCTTCATCTCAACATATTCGTTTTGTGAAATATTGATGCTAGACAATGTCTCAAACTCCGAGACCTTAGTCTTCTGCTTCAGTAATTCAATATAGCCCAAGAAGGGGACTATCGTATCATGCACTATTTGAAGCTTTGTCTTGCCTATGACTTCCATCCTAGAATTTGCCATAATCTCCTGTTCTTCAAGCTTTTTATGATACACTTCCATCTGTTCTTTTGCTTTATGTGCTATCAATTTCGCTTCTTTTTTATCTTGAATCCCTTGCACACTAGTTATTGTTTTCCAGAATCCCATGTCTCACTCCCCAATCCTTTTGCCATTATCGTATGTATATCTCTGCATAATTTTTCCGTTGATATTCTTTACAATGTAATTGCCATTAAGTAGCCCATTATTGTAATTTGCGATGATATATGTTTCGCCGTTTTCAAAATAGGTAATAGTTTCGCCTTCAAGCCTATCTGCAACCCAATGTTTTTGTTTATTTAGTTTCCCGTTACTAAAATAAAACTGCTCCAACCCATTCCTTATTCCATTAATATGGTGGAATACATGAGTAAGCTGCCCTTGTTCATTGGCCTCTTCTACTTTTACTAAATCCTTAATTCGATATGGACTTCTGTGCTTGGTTTTCCAAATTATCAGTGAAATGCCAATCACCGCCAACACACACATTATAACAATTAGATTGAGTGACATCTAGTCTCCTTCTTTATCTTTTATCAGTTGACTCTCAAAGGTTGGTGTAAAACCCAACTCATTGTTTCTCAGGTTTTTTATAAACATCTAATCTCCTTTGTTACCCAAAATCTATTTGTAACCAAACGATAAGTTGCACTGTTTCCAATCTCATTCTTGCTGTCAAGTTATTTTCACGTCAAGCTATGTTGTTACTTCAAAGGGAATGGGCTTTTCAGGCATTCTCTGACCTTCTCCATGGGTCTAAAAGATACGGTTTTCCACTGATCCAAAGTTCTGTCTATCAGTTGGTTGTGCAGGAGAGTAGCAGGATGGTAGCCATCTTTATTTAGTTTTGGCTTTTATTGTATAGAAATCCGATGTTAAGCTATCAGCAAAGGAAGATGCCAAGAAATACAGCCAATACAGACGGTTAGTTTTGCTTGATGTAAGTTTCAAATGGATGGACTTAGAATGGAGAATGCTGGGAATAAAAAAGGCGGTTTGTCATATTTTTGTCATATGCAAATTAGACAAACCGCCTGAAACGTTGGTGGAGCATAACGGGATCGAACCGTTGACCTCATGACTGCCAGTCATGCGCTCTCCCAGCTGAGCTAATGCCCCAACTATTCTTTTTCTAAAGATTAAGAACCAGCGTTTGGAGAGGTGCTTTTTTTGTCAAGCAGATTCTTGCGTCCGGTTCTCTCTCCTCTGGAAAGCATTATTATAGAGACAGATACAGAATTGTCGTCTTTCTTTGAAAAGCAATCTATGCCACCCACCACCCGCCTATCATTCATCACAAGACTGTTGAGCAACTCAATGCAGCATGAATTGCTCAACGGTCTTAAGAGTTGAGAGAGACATTATAACTGCGATATGACGAAGATAGGGAAATATTGTTTTAATTATAAAAGCCGACTGAAGTCGGCGAAACGCCCGGCTAAAGCCAGGAGATACAAACACTTACCACTTTTTTAAAGAAAGCAAGGTGATAGTTGAGAGACATTATGACTGCGAGATATCGTAAATATGGAAATATTGATTTAATTAAAAACAGACTAAAGTCAGCTTTTATTAAACTATCCTGCGAGCAAAGCGAGCTACCATCGAGCGCAGCGCTCCACCCTAATCTCCTAAATACCTTAAACCCTTCTATAACAACCGGTTAAAACCGGTGGAACGACCGGCTGAAAGCCAGTGTTACTGCACGCTCAGCTACTGCTTGCCCATTAACCACCCTTGTCTCACCCTTGTCTCACCCTTGTCGAGGCAAAGGAGAGACAAGGGTGGTTAATAAGGAAGCAGGGGGCAAAGCAAGCACTTGACAAAAGATGCGCCCCATAATCTGCTGCATTGGAGGAAAAGATGAATAATCATGGATTGAGCAGTTCGGAAACAATCGCCCTCGTGGATTGCAACAACTTTTATGTATCCTGCGAGCGTGTCTTTGACCCTTCTTTGGAGGGCAAACCCGTGGCTGTGCTTTCCAATAATGACGGTTGTATCGTCTCCCGTTCCAATGAGATCAAGGCTCTGGGCATCCCCATGGGTGCGCCGGGGTTCAAGTATGAGGGTTTGATCCAAAAACATGGCGGCACCCTGCTATCCTCAAATTATGCCCTGTATGGCGATATGTCTGCCCGCGTGATGGCAAGCCTGGCGTCTTTTGCCCCGGAAGTGGAGATTTATTCCATAGACGAGGCGTTTTTGCTGTTGAACGGCATCAGAGCCAAAAACTGGGAAGAGTATGGCAGGCAGATCATCCGCACGGTAAAGCAGTGGACTGGCATCCCCGTTTCCATAGGCATTTCCAGCTCCAAGACTTTGGCAAAGATCGCCAATCACTGGGCAAAGCGCGTGCCTGCCTTCAGAGGCGTGCTGGATCTGACAGATGAAGAGCGTATCCAAAAGGCACTATCCAAAACACCCGTGGGCACAGTGTGGGGCATTGGCAGGCAATACAACAAGTTTTTGATCCAAAACGGCATTGACAACGCCTGGGCGCTGCGCAACGCCGATGATAGATTTATAGATCACTACATGACCTCTGTGGGGCACAAGACGGTTTTGGAACTGCGCGGCTATGCTGCCATCGATCTGGACAATGCCCCCAGCCCCAAGAAAAGCATCGTGGTTTCACGTTCTTTTGGCAAGCAGGTGGAAAGCATCGAGGAGCTGTCAGAAGCCGTTTCCGCCTATGTAACGCGCGCTGCTGAGAAGCTGAGGATGCAGGATGGGGTGGCAGGCAATCTGATGGTTTTCTTGAGCACCAATCGCTTCAAATCCGGTCCGCAATACAGCAATTCCCTTCAGATCGAGCTTTCCCCGCCCACCGCCTATACTCCCGAATTGATCAAAAGCGCCCTGAGCCTCCTCAATGAGGTGTATCTACCGGGCTTTCAATACAAAAAAGCCGGCGTGATGATCAGCGACATTGTGCATGCAGATGATGTGCCCCTGAACTTTTTGCAGACCAACTATCTGGATGATAAGCGCAAAATTTTGATGGATATCATGGACAAGATCAACCGTCGGAGCGGACGCGACACCCTCTTTTATGCATCCAGCGGCATCCGGCGTGATTGGCAGATGCGCCGCGCCCGCCTCTCCCCCGCTTACACCACCCGTTGGAAGGATTTGCCCAAGGTAAAATGAGCCACTGGAAAACCCTCTCCCAGCCCATTGAAGCGAAATTGAATATCCGCCGCTCCCGCTTTATCGCGTGGATAGCTCCCGCATCTGATGCAGCGGAGGCTGCCCGGCTGGTGCAGGAACGCAGCCAGCAATTTGCCGATGCCACCCACAATTGCTATGCTTGGATAACCGGCTGGGATAGGGAAAACACCCATTACAACGACGCCGGAGAGCCCGCCGGCACCGCCGGAAAGCCCATCTTCAATGCCCTCATGAGTGCCGGACTCACCAATGTGGTGGCAGTGGTGACACGCTATTACGGAGGGGTGAAATTGGGCGTGAGAGGCCTGATTGATGCCTACTTCGAAAGCACCCAGGAGGCGCTGAAAGATGCCCGCACCACAGCCGCCATCCCCATGGCACGCATCTGGGTAAAATGTGATTATGGCGAGAGCGAAAGCGTGGAAGGCTTTGTGCTCAGCTTGGGGGGAAGCGTGGTGGATAAAGTGTTTCATGAACAAGTGGAAGCCACCTTTTGCCTGCCGGAAAGCCAGCTATCCGCCTTGCGCGAAAATCTGGATGGACTGAGGCACCAAGGTGGCTTATTATATCGTTTGGAGGAATAAAAATTGATGAGAACATTATTAATAATACCCCTGATCCTGTTGATGGGAATGCTAAATTCCCAGTCAGCCACTATCATCGCCAGCAAAAACGGCAAGGGAATCACCTTGGAGCGTCTTGCCAAAGAGCTGGGCAAATATGACGTTATCTTCTTTGGGGAATATCACGATAACGCCACCATTCACGACTTGCAAAGCAGGATTTTGCCCCTGATGTACAATTCAAACAAGCGGCTCATCCTCTCCTTTGAGATGTTTGAGCGCGATGTGCAGGCGGACTTGAATTCCTATCTTGATGGAAGCATCGATGAAGAGGAGTTTTTGGAGCGCTCCCGCCCTTGGCCAAATTATCCCACAGATTACCGTCCGCTGGTGGAATTTGCCAAAGCCCATGATTTGCCAGCCATCGCTGCCAATATCCCGCGGCGTTTGGCAGGGCTGGTGGCACGCAACGGCATTGATGCCCTCAAAGGCCTCAGCAACGATGATCAGGTGCTGATGGCAGTATCGGTTTCCGCTCCTGAAGGGGCATACAAGGATAAATTCATCTCCACCATGCAGGCAAATGGGATGCACGGCAATAGTGGCGATAACGAGATGTATGAGCGCCTCTTTTTTGCACAGTGCATGAAAGACGATACGATGGCGGAAATCATTGCCCAATATAGGGAAGTGTATCCCAAACATAAGATCATTCACTTTAATGGCGACTTTCATTCTCGGGAGTTTTTGGGCACCGTGGAACGCCTCAAAAGCAGGATGCCCAAGACCAAGATTGCCGTCATCAGCCCCCAATTTGCCTCAGAACCCCTGCCAAAAAAGCTGAAAACAATTGCAAACTACATAATTATAGTGCCCGATGATGCCGTGGAAGAGGGGGAATAGACATGATTCGCAAAGCCATCCATGCCGGTAAGTTTTATCCCCGCTTTGCCGACGAGCTGATACGCCAATTTGAGGGGTGGACCCGGGGAAACCGCAAGGCTCCCAACACAGAGCACAGCCTGGGGCTCATCGTTCCCCATGCGGGATATATGTATTCCGGAGCCGCTGCTGCACGCGCCTGGCACCACATTTCCGTGGATGAATTTGACGCCTTCATCATCGTGCATCCCTCCCACCATTCCATCAGTTTCGATTATAGCGTGAGCGCATTTCAGGAGTATGAAACCCCTTTGGGAAACCTGCACTTGGATACGGAATGTTATGCAGCGCTCACAGAGGGTGAAGAGCCCAAAGAGCTGTGGCTGCGCTATCATGAGGCAGAGCACTCCATGGAAATCCAGCTGCCCATGATCAAACACTTCTATCCGGATGCCAAGATCTGCCCGGTGATGTTGGGTAGGCAAAACCTGAACAATTCCAAACGTTTGGCAGATAAAATAGTGGAATTGCAACGCCAGAGCATTCGCCGCATCGGCGTGATTGCCTCCACTGATCTCTCCCATTATTACGATGCCTCCACTGCAGAAGGGAAAGACCTGCTTTTGGCAAAGCTGGTGCAGGAGCAAGCCATTGATGATCTGTGGGATCTGGTAACCGACGGGGATTGCGAGGCTTGCGGGATTGGCGCCATCCTCACGCTTTTGTATGTGGCAGCCCAAACCCCCGGTGCAAGGATGCAAACCCTGGAATACACGCATTCGGGCATGGTGAGTGGCCACAATGACCAGGTGGTGGGCTATCTGGCTGCCAAGCTGTGGAGGTGAGCATGGACCTGTCTTTGGAGCAAAAAGAAGCACTCTTGAAACTGGCAAGAGACAGCATCCTCACCCACTTTGAGGGCAAGCTGCCCCAGATGCCGGAGGATGAGCTTTTCCGCCAAAAAAGAGGGCTCTTCGTGAGCCTGCATCAAGGCGAGGAACTGCGAGGCTGCATCGGCTATATCAAGGGATATAACACCATTGCCGCCAGCGTGGTGGAGATGGCGAGGGCGGCGGCTTTTGATGACAACCGCTTTTCACCCATCAGCCGGGAAGAAATGCCTTTGATCACCATTGAGATCTCGCTTTTGGGGGATCTGATACCCGTGGAAAGCCATGCTGAGATTCAGATTGGACGCGATGGCTTGTATCTGCAGCATCCCTATGGCAGCGGTCTACTGTTGCCTCAGGTTGCCACTGATTGGGGCTGGGATGTGCCCACATTCCTGAGGCAAATATGCCAAAAGGCAGGGCTTCCATACGGCATTTTGCAGGATAAGCAGGCGCGCCTATTTCGTTTTACAGCAAGCGTTTTTGCGGAAAACCAGACTTTTTGATTGACAAGATTGGCGCTCTGATAAAGTTTGAACATCTACAAGCGTAATTTGCGCGGGAATAGCTCAGTTGGTAGAGCGCAACCTTGCCAAGGTTGAGGTCGCGGGTTCGAGCCCCGTTTCCCGCTCCATTCTTTTGTCCACATATTCCATCCCATTTTACCATACGTTCCAAAGATGTATTCAGGCTGGATATTCAAAATGAATTGACGAATCTTGCGCCTCCCAAATACTGCCCTCCTATGAAATATCAAGCTATTATCTTTGACCTCGATGGAACCCTGATAGATTCCATGCAGCTTTGGAGGCAGGTGGATGAGGAATTCCTGCAAAAGCGCGGGATACCGGTTCCGCCAGACCTCTTTGACCTCCTTCCCCAAGGCAACAGCTTCATCCAAACTGCCCAGCATTTCAAAGACCGCTTTGGGCTGGGCGACAGCGTGGAAAGCATTATGCAGGAATGGACGCAGATGGTGAGGGAACATTATACCAAGGGCGTGCCTTTGAAGCCGGGAGTGCGGGAGCTGTTGGACCAGCTTGCTGCCTCCGGAGTAAGAATCGGGCTCGGCACCAGCAATTCCATGGAGCTTGCCCGCTTGGTGCTGAGTGCACACGGCGTTTGGCATTATTTCCAAGGCTGGGGCACCGGTGATATGGATCTCAGGGGCAAGCCCTTTCCTGATATCTTTTTGCGCAGTGCCCAAGACCTGGGCGTGAGCCCCCAAAGCTGTATCGCTGTGGAAGACACACTCAGCGGAGTGACGGCTGCCAGAGCAGCAGGCATGAGGGTTTATGCTATTTATGACGCAGACAGCCATCCCTTTTGGGATCAAATCCAAGCCTTGGCACACCTTTCTTTTGAAGATTACAACAGCCTCAGCCCCATCCTGCAAGGGGAGCTGGGCATCAATACAGGAGCTTAAATGGCAAAACTATATATCATCATTGGAGCCTATGGCAGCGGCAAAAGCGAGTATGCCATCAACCTTGCCCGAGAGTGTAATGAGGCGGGAGAAGATACCGTATTGGCAGATATGGATGTGGTGAATCCCTACTTCCGCAGCCGTGACGTGCGTGATAAATTCGCCGAATTAGGCATCGAAGTGATTGCCCCCGATGGTCAGTTTATGCATGCTGATTTGCCCATGATTTCCCCGCGCATCCAAGGAGCAATCCAAGACCATGCCAAGACCATGATCTTGGACGTGGGAGGCGATCCTGCAGGCTGCCGCACCCTGGGTAGGTTTGTGGATAATATCGATGCCCGCGGCTATGAGATGCTGTTTGTGGTGAATACCCGCCGTCCCTTCACCTCCACTGTGGAAGAGATATTGATGATGAAAGAGCAGCTGGAATTCTCCTCCAAGCTCAAGATCAACCGCCTCATCTGCAATACCAATCTGATGCAATATACAGATGCCGCCGTGGTGGAAGAAGGCATCCAGATTATAAAGGAAGTG
>JAAYQD010000038.1 GCA_012519465.1 Candidatus Cloacimonadota bacterium | reverse complement strand
CACCCCCGCTTGGACAGGGGTACCCGCTTGGACATTGCCCTGGTTAGCCCGATTCTGCACTTCCGATTGTCTGTGTTTTTTGGTAGTCATTCTACACCTCACTTATATATTTGTAGGGTGCTAAGAACCACAAGCGCAGAATCTTGGGAAGTCCTTTCTGCGAGTTTGCAGAGTTTATTACGCATTATCTGACAATACTTTATAATCCACCTGGGTCACAATATATACTTTAGTGTTGACCTCAAATAACCCTGCAGAAGAATGACTCCAGAAACCATACTTGCAGCCATGTGGATATCGTCAATAACAAATTCCTGTTTGGAGCTTACAATGAATAAACCTACTATTGGACATCGTCTTAGCCTGGTGATCAAGGCGATGCGACTCAAGGATTACCAGTTTGCTGAGAAATATGGCATCTCCCGTGCCTCCCTCTCCAGATATAAATCAAGCGAAAGATATCCCGATCCCGAATTCCTGGAAGCCCTCTCCAAAGATAAGATAAACCTTCACTGGCTCTTTACCGGAAACGGTTCCATGTATACCAAAGACGAGTTCCAAGAGCTGATCCAAGGCAAGCAAGCACAAGTAAAATCATCCAACCCAGATAAATCAAACCCTCCCACTATCTCTCCCATCCTGCATCCGATAAACAGCCAGGACTTCGATCCAACCAGTTCTATCACCTTTCCCATCGTGGGAGAAATAGCTGCCGGACCTCCGCTGGAGATCAGAGACGAGTGGAGTCAGGTTGGGCAGATTCAATTACCACTCTCTTTTCTGCCCGGCAATCCCAAGCAATATACTGTCTTTCAAGTAAATGGACAGAGCATGGAGCCTGTAATCCAGCATCAGGATATTGTCGTTATAAAAAACGATCAGAGCTGGGAAAAAGCAGATGGGAAAATTGCAGTTGTAAGAACCGACGATGGTCTCACCATCAAGAAGGTGCAGATCGACCATCACAGGCAAAAGATTATCCTCCAACCATTTAATATAGACTACCCTGTTCTGGTTTTAGACTCAGATTGGAATTACGGAGCTTTCCTGATCGGCACAATTGCACTCCAATTGCGCTTTTTCTAATTTCAAAGTTCCATTTTTCCAACTGCTCTTTCTAAAGCCTGTCCAAACGCTATCCAAATTTGCAGTAATAGTGTCAACAAACAGTCCAAAAACGTCCAAATAGGCGCTTGGACATTTCTTAAGCCAGTCCATCGTATCTCCCCACCAATCAAAGCGTTATCCCCACTTTCCACTTGTGTCACAACTTGCAACTTTGGGTGTCAGTTTATAATGATAAATAGGTGCTGATTAAAGTAGACTATCTTTCGGCACTGCCTCTGGTTAAAACATAGCATTCTTAAAGTAATACTTAAATTATTTAAGATTTACCTTGACAAAACCTAAGATATATTTATCCTGTTCTTAAGATACATTAAGGAGGATGGATGAAACTCAACTCTTGTCCCATGTGCAAAGGAGAATTGCAGGTGCGGGAATATCACTGCCCGTCTTGCGAGGTTAGCTTCAAGGGTGAATTTGAGAGCTCTTGGCTGAGTGCGCTCAGCGTGGAGCAACTGGCTTTCGTGAGGTTGTTCCTAATGGTTCAGGGCAATATCCGTGAGATGGAAAAGCGTTTGAACATCTCCTATCCCACGGTCAAGAGCCGTTTGGCAGAAATCTTGAGAGAAATTACGGATAGCGAGGCTGCTCCCACAGATTTTGCAGATATCCTGTATGATCTGGAGCAGGGCTTTGTATCCGTGGATGAAGCAATTAACATGATAGAAACAAGGAGGAAACAATGAAGACAGCAAAATTAACTCATCGCCTTGAGAAAGAAGGTATTAAGATTCTCAAAATCAATAACGAAATGGCTCCCCTCACCATTGAGGGGCATGAGGAAGACTATTTTGAAGTGGATGCCAAGCTTCTCATGGATCCGGATGAATTGCCACCTGCAGAGGGGTTATTTACCTTTGTAGTGAAGGATGATGTGGCAGTGTTAGATTTGGAGATGCTGCCCGAAATGCGGCAAAGTATCTGGAGCAGCCGTGTTCCCAAGATTCATCTCAAAATGCCCATGCAAATCATGTTGGAGGTGGAAACAGAGGATATGCCCACCTATATCAGTGGATTGAGTGCAGTCGTGGAGGTGGAGACGGAAAACGGCCCCCTGATAGTCAGCAATTGTGAGGGGAAGCTGGAGATTGAATCCGAAAACGCACCCATCAAGCTGCGCAACATCGCTGGCAAGATCAAGATTGAGATGGAAAATGCCTCCCTCTCCGCAGAAGCCTTGCAAGGCGACAGCCTGGATATCGAGAGCGAGAATGGACCGGTGAAGATTCGCAGCGCTTCCTTTGGCAAGGTGCGCATTGAAAGCGAGAATGGCGCCATCTACTATGAGACCCTTCCCTTGGAGGATGGAGACTTTGAGATTGAGAGCGAGAATGGGAATATCCATCTGGTATTGCCGGTAGATTTTGATTTTGAACTGGATGCCGAGATTGAGAATGGCAAGCTGAGCAATTCGATTGACGCACAGTGGAGCCAAGATGATGAGAAGATCCACCTGTGGCGCGGTGAAAAGACTGTGAAGATAAGGCTGAAAACAGAAAACGGCATGATCAGGCTGAGCCCGGATGGTCATATCAACCTGGATTATCTGAGGCAAAAGCTGGAGGGGCTGAAAGAATCCATCAATTCCGCCCAGAGCTTGCAGGATAAAGAGACAGTGCAAAAGCACCTGCATAACGTGGTGGATTATGTGAACAAGCTGCTCGGGCACATCAATGAAGAAAAGGTGAAGCATACGGTGAAAACTGCCACTGACAAGTTGACCAATCTGGTTGCGATACAGGATTTTGCCCAGACCAAAGACAAGCTGATCCTGAGCGTGGAAGATTTTGGCAGGGAAGTAAGCCAATCCATGGGTAGCTTTTGGGAAAAGGTGCGTGGCAAGATGGGGCATGAATTCAACAGGTCCCGCATCAAAGAGCACCTTGGCCAGCTGAGCGGTATCGGCGAAAAGATCAATAAAGGCATCCAAGACGGTATGCGAAAGATTAAGGGTTTTGAGGATATGGGTGAAGACGAGCATGAACGGATGCTGGATTTTAGCCGCATCAAAATCCTGGAAATGCTGGAAAGTGGCAAGATTACCACGGAAGAGGCAGAACGCCTGCTGAAGGCTATCGGCAAAGAATAAACTTGACACCATAGCAGGCTCCAAAAAGTGTGAGCGAACCAAGTCGGGATGTAGCGCAGCCCGGTCAGCGCGCTCGGTTCGGGACCGAGAGGTCGGAGGTTCAAATCCTCTCATCCCGACCATGGTTTTTTTGCTTCGCGTGTCGAAGTCAGGCTGCCGAAGTCTGAATATTTATATTACGGCGGTGTTCGGCTACCGTCTGTTGTTTATATTGATAGCGTCCAGCAGAAAACAGAATTGAAAGAACAAAAACAAAACCTAATCTATTATCTCAGGCTCCTTTATCCTTATGTGAAAAAGGACCGGGGATTGCTCATATTCGGGCTTTTTATCATGCTGATCACCTCTGCTTTGCAGCTGGTGGATCCCCTGATATTGGCGATGATCGTGGATAAGAGCGTGCCCGCCGGCGATATGGGGCTCACCCTGCGCTATGGCTTGCTCTTTATTGGAGTGGTGCTGGTTTCCGGGTTTTTGTCTTATCTGCAAATCGTGCTCTTGTCCCGTTTGGGCATCAAGGTGATCACAAACTTCAAATCGCGGGTGTTCGAACACCTCTTGAAGCTGCCTGTGGATTGGTTTAACAAGCAATCCGTGGGCGAGCTGATCGCCAGAGTGGAGAGCGATAGCGAGCGCGTGAAGGTGCTGTTTTCTGATCTTTCTATCCGCATCATAGGCAATCTGCTCTTTTTTGTGGGTGTATTTTTGGTGCTGAGCCTGCGGGAATGGCAGGTGACGGTGTGGATTCTGCCCGCGATGGTGGTGATGATCTTTGCCTACTTCTTTCTGATCCGCTATTTGGCAAAGTTTTATCGCAAAATCCGGGAGAAATATGCCGATATCAGCGCCCACATCACGGATTATGTGCAGGGCATGCCGATGATCCAGGCTTTGAACCAAGAGAAACGGGTGGTGGACGACCTGCGTCGATCTTCACATGACAAATACGCTTTGGAGGCTCGCGCCAGCTTTGTGGAATACGGTTCTCAGAGCCTCTTTTCATTTTTTCTGAATGTGGCATTTATCGTGGTGGTGATCAGCCTCACCGCACCCAAGATCATCATCGGGGCTGCCACCCTGGGCACGCTGATTGTCTTTGTGGAATATATCTCGCGAATGATGTGGCCCCTGATGCAGCTCTCTGAAAACGTGATGCAGATCCAGCGTTCCTT
>JAAYQD010000037.1 GCA_012519465.1 Candidatus Cloacimonadota bacterium | reverse complement strand
GCCGTGGGCAGGCTGAGCATGCTTTGAATGCTGACGGGAGCATTATCGCCAATCTCAACCTTGCCCAGGCTGATGCGTTTTGTGGGTTTACGGTTTATATTTTCCATCTATATTAGAGCCTCACATGGCTCATATCCTGATACATTTACAGTTGCTCCAAGACCTCATTTTCCACTTCTGCGGCGAGGCTTTCACACTGTTTGATAATCTCCTGGGAGCGGGGAAGGATATCCGTCTTGAAGGCTTCATCGGTGGAGCCTAACATATTGATGCGGATATTGTAATAAGCCGCTTTGGCTGCTGCCAGGGCTGTGAGACCAGCCACGCCGGCATCGCTGAGGGCGTTACGATTGCCCACCTTGGTCACGTCTTTTGCCAGCTGCAGAGCTTCCAGGGAAATCTCGAGAGTGGCAAAGGGAACCATGATGGCATGCTGGGTGGCTGCTTCGATGGCAGCATCACGCAGGGTGATTTCTGCATCGGTCTTTTTGGGCAGGCGCATGGCATCCATCAGCCCATAAAAGGCATCGGTATCTTTATCGATACACTCCAGGGAGCGCAGCTTGATATCCTGACCGATGGGTGCCAGACGGAGCACCTCTTCCTGAACGTCTTCATAGCCCTTTTTATCTACGGTGAGGTTGGAAACCATGCTGCAGAGGGCGCCGGACATGGAGGCACACAGGGCTGCCACGCTGCCACCACCGGGGGCGGGGGAATCTGTGGAGAGCAGGTCTGTAAATTCATCCAAACGCAGCCTAATGAGGCCGTCTTTGCGGGCGATGGCATATTCAATCACCTTTTTATCCAGATCAAAGGAAGCCAGTTCGGCAAGACCCATCGATTGGATGGCGGTATCCATGATCATTCTTTCCGGCCAGCCAGTGCTTTCATTCATCTTTTCCAGATAGTGCTTTCCTGCTTCCAACAACGCTGCTTTGGGGATGAGTCCCACCAGCTCGCTGCCGGTAACTTCCACGCCTTTTTCACGTGCCAATTCACGCACCTTATCCAAGACGAGATGGGGAGGGGTGATCTTGTAATTGGTGAGGTTGATGGAGATCTGGGCACGGTCGTAACCATCGATATACCAGCCCACTGCCTTGCAATGGGAAAAGAGGCCCGGCACGTTTACCCGTTTGCCGTTGGCATCCCGGATGATCTTGCCGTTTTCATCGCGGGCAGCTCTGCCGCTTTCACGGATGCTGAGGGCGATATCGTGCGCTTTCTTTTTGTCTCGGGTATTGAGGTTGATATTGTATGCAATGAGGAATTCACGGGCAGAGATGGCGGTGGCACCACTCTTGGCGTTGAAGGCATGGGGTCCAAAATCTGGCTTCCAGGCGGGATCTTTTGCCTTTTCGGGCAAAGCTTCATATTCTCCACTGCGCACGGTGGCAAGGTTGCGCCATTCAGGCTTGTTAGCTGCCTCTTCGTAGAGATAGATGGGGATGCCCAGCTCTTCGCCCACGCGTTTGCCCAATTGGCGGGCATACTGGGCACACTCTTCCATGGTCATGCCGGAGATGGGGATAAAGGGGCAGACATCAGTGGCACCCATGCGAGGATGGGCTCCCTGGTGTTTGCTCATGTCTATCAGCTCGGCTGCTTTTTTAATTGCCAAAAATGCGGCTTCCACCACGGCATCGGGATTGCCAGCCATGGTGAAGACGGTACGGTTTGTATCGGCGCCAGGATCCACGTCCAAAAGCACCACGTTATTTACGGATCTGATTTCAGCGGCGATGGCATCCAAAACTGCCTGATCGCGTCCTTCGCTGAAGTTTGGGACACATTCCATTAACTTCATGATTTACCTCTATGTGTTTATTTTATGAATCTTTACTTTGACAATCTTCTTGTTTGTGGCTTGCAATACCTGGATGCGATAATGCGGCACGGAAATCACCTGCCCCTGATGGGGGATGCGCTCCAGCCTGTCCAGGATGAGCCCGGCGATGGTCTCATAATCACCATCCGGCAGCTCTATCTGATATTCATCCGCCAGATAATCTATCTCCACATCCGCCTGAGCCAGCCAGGTATTGGGTGAAATCTGCTCCACCTCGGGATTGTCTTCCTCGGTGTCATATTCGTCCTCAATATCGCCCACAATCTCTTCCAGAATGTCTTCAATGGTCACTATTCCCGCCGTGCCCCCGTAGGAATCCACGATGATGGCCATGGTGCGCCGCTTCTTTTGCATCTCTTTGAGCAGGATATCCAAATCCATGCTTTCCGGGGCAAAATAGGGCTCGTGAACCAATTGCCCGGCGGTCATGCCGGTGGCGTCCTGCACCTTGAGGATGTCATAAATAATGAGCACGCCCACGATGTCATCCAGGTTTTGCCCAGAGACGGGATAGCGGGTGAAGCCTTCCTCGCGGGCGATGGCAAGGGCTTCCTCGATGGACGCCTGGGCAGGGATAGCCACGATATCCGTGCGCGGCACCATCACGTTGCGCGCCTCCTGCTCCTTAAATTCCAGCGCATCCTCGATCATATCCATCTGAGGCTGCTCTTCCGGTGCGCTCTGGGTCTGGGACAGCAAAAACGCCAGATCGTCACGGGTGAGATAATTGAAATCTGCCTTGGCATCCAGCTTTAGCAGCTTGCGTAATGCCAGATTGAGGCGGCTGACCGCTGCCACGAGGGGCTTGAAAAGATAAAAGAAGAAAAGCAGAATGGGAAAAAACTTTGGCACCAGGCTGTCGGCATGGTCTCGGAATATGGCTTTGGGAACTATTTCACCAAAGCTGAGCACTATCAAACCCACCACCAAAGCGCTGTATTTGGCAGGCAGATAGGGCGAATTGATGCGGTGTACCATATAGGTGCTGAGGGCGGCGATGAGCACACTCATGATGTTGTTGCCGATGAGGGTGGTTCCCAAAAAGTGGTCTGGCTGCTTTACAAAAGCCAGGATGCGGGCAGATTGGCGGTCTTTCCTCGCCTTACGCTCCAATTCTATCAGATTGAGAGACATCATCCCCGTCTCTATCCCCGCAAACATAAAACCCAGTGCCAGCAGCAGGAAAAGCGCCACACTGATCATAATATAACCAGAGAGAGACATTTAGCTGTTTACCTTCTCGCTTTGCCAGGCTATCCTGAGTGCCTGCACAAAGTCTTCGATATTTCCTGTCAAAAAACCATCAAGGTTGTAGCTTGTCAAGTTAATTCTATGATCTGTTACTCGGGATTGAGGAAAATTGTAGGTGCGGATTTTATCAGAGCGGTCGCCCGTATTCACCTGAGCTTTGCGAGAGCGCGCCATTTCCTCTTCCTGACGCTGAATCTCCGCATCCAACAGCCGGGAACGCAATACCTTCAGCGCCTTGGCTTTGTTTTTGATTTGAGACTTTTCATCCTGACAGGTCACCACCAGCCCCGTGGGGATATGGGTGATGCGCACGGCGGAATCCGTGGTATTCACGCTTTGTCCGCCATGCCCGCTGCTGCGATAGACGTCTATGCGCAGATCGGCATCGCTGATATCGATATCAATGTCTTCGGCTTCGGGGAGAACTGCCACGCTCACGGCGGAGGTGTGGATGCGGCCACCGGATTCCGTGACGGGGATGCGCTGAACGCGATGCACTCCGCTTTCAAAGCGCATCAGCCCATAGGCTTCCTTGCCGCTAAGGAGAAAGATGATTTCTTTATAGCCGCCCAAGCCGGTTTCATTGAGGCTGAGCGTTTGCAGCTTCCAGCCCTTGGATTCCGCATAATAGCCGTACATGCGAAAGAGGTCTGCGGCAAAGAGAGCCGCCTCTTCCCCACCCGTCCCGGCGCGGATCTCGATGATGGCGTTTTTATCGTCGTTGGGATCCCTCGGGATTAGCAGCTGGCGAAGCTTGTCTTCACATATCTGGAGGTCTTCCGCCAAACGCTGGATTTCCTCCCGTGCCAGGGCCACCAGCTCTGCATCCTTCTCGTTTTCAAGCATTTCCTGCGCCTCACGCTGCTCCTCTTCCAAAGCCTGATACTGTTGCCAGGCGTCATCGATCTCGCTGAGTTCGTTATAGCGGCGCATCAAATCGCGATAGCTGCGCGCATCTGCCATCAAGCTGGTATCCGATACCTTTTCGGAAAGATCTGTCAGCTCCTTAGCCAGCATATCCAGCTTGTCTTTGGGGATCATTGCTGGATTTCCTTCACGTTATGCTGGCTATAATCCATATCCAGGGCGGCCTTCATCGCCACCAAAGCGGTTTCCACCATATCATCATCCGGCGGCTGGGTGGTGATCCTCTGCAGTGCCATGCCGGGGATGGTCATCAGCTTCACCAGGGGATGGGAGAGGTTTTTGCCGCTGAAGCGCAACACCTCATAGCTGAGCCCGGAAACGATGGGGATCAAAAGCAGGTGGTAGCCCAGGCGCAGCAGCATGGGAACGCTATCCTTGATGATGAATGCCGAAACCAGCGTGTCTGTAATGGAGAAAAAGAGGATGGAGACCAGCAGCACGAAAAACATGAAGCTGGTGCCACAGCGGGGATGGAGGGTGGTATTGCTCTGGATGGAGGCTATCTCCAGGGGCATATCCTTTTCGTATGCATTTACGTTCTTATGTTCCGCCCCGTGATAGCGGAAGAGCCGCTTCACATCCTTCATCAGGCTGATCAGCCATACATACAGCACAAAGAAGACGATGCGTATGACGCCGGCAAAGAGATTGAAATAAAAATCCTGCCGCCCCAATTGCATCCAATCTGCCAGCTTATAGGGCAGAAATCCAAAGAGCAGAAATGCCAAGCCAAAGGCAAACACATAGCTCAGGATATCCATCAGCTTCCCCATAAAGGTGGATTGCTTTTTTACCTCTTTGCTCCCTTCCTCTGCCTCTGCTACCAGATCCAGCTCATAGCGATTGGCAGACAGGGTGAGGGTGCCAAAACCGATCTTCATCATCTCGATCAAATTCACAAAACCGCGCAGGATGGGAAATCCCAACGCCTTCACGCGGGTGGTGATGCTGGTGAAGGGCTGTTTAAATAGCTCTATCGTGCCGTCTTTGCGCCTAATGGCGGTGGCAAGCTTATCCGGACCGCGCATCATCACGCCTTCGATCACGGCTTGTCCGCCCACGTATATTTCTTTCTTTTCCATAATATTAAACCTCTGTGTGATAGGGGGTTAGTCTAAATATCCATGTTTTATCCACATAGTAAAAAAACGCCATCATCCACTTGGATTGGGATCAATGGCGTTTTTATGGTTAAAGCGTTCTATTTGTCGCTATTAAGATTGTATTTGCGGTTGAATTTCTCCACGCGTCCGGCGGTATCCATTATCTTCTGCTTGCCGGTGTAATAAGGGTGGCAAACGTTGCAGATATCAACCTGCAATTCGCCCTTTGTGGAGCGCGTCTCGAAGGTGTTTCCACAGGCGCAACGCACTGTCACAGGCTCGTATTTGGGGTGAATTCCCTGTTTCATTTATCTATCTCCTTAGGATAATTACAAGTATTTGGCACCATATTTTTGAAGGCCGCCTGGCTGTCAATTGATTTCTGCACAAGACCCTGTCAATCACTCTTTCCTGACACCCATATCTCCCACTTGTCAAATGGGTGATTGTGATTTATATTGTAAATAGATTACTAAAACATATAGGAGAACTACCATGAAGGTACTCATATTAATACATTCGATCCGTGGACATATCTATCGTATGGCACAGGCCGTTGCCGAGGGCGTAAAGCAGGTGGACGGCGTGGAAGTGGAAATCAAACGCGTTCCAGAGGTGCTGAGCCCGGAACTCTTGGAGCAAATCGGCGCCGGACCCGCACAACGGGAAATGGCAGACGTTCCCATCGCCACTTTGGACGACCTCGTAGCCGCTGATGGCATCATCTTTGGCACGGGAACCCGCTTTGGCAACATGAGCTCACAGATGAAGAGCTTTTTGGATCAGAGCGGAGGCCTGTGGGCTAAAGGCTCACTGGTGGGCAAGGTGGGCAGCGTATTCACCTCCACTGGCACCCAACACGGCGGCCAGGAAACCACCATCGTTAGCTTCCACATGGTGTTGATGCACCACGGAATGATAGTGGTGGGCTTGCCCTACAGCTTCCAAGGACAATCCTCAATGGATGATATCACCGGAGGCTCCCCTTACGGAGCATCCACCATCACCGGCGGCAATGGCAAACGCATGCCCAGCTCCAACGAACTGGACGGCGCCAGATACCAGGGGGAACACGTAGCCAAGATCGTGAAGAAACTATTTGCCTGAGGGGCAAACTACCTATACAAACAAAGCAAGGCAGCGGGATGAACTCGTTGCCTTGCTTTTTTTATTTTGGTTGATTGTATTAGGGAGCATTCCTGCAGACGCGGAAGCCCAAATTGACGTATTCGTCGGTCGCTTCGTTCATGCTCCGATCGGATATAACGCAGACGTAGGCATAGTCGCTCCAGCTACCGCCGCGACTCATACGGAAAGACCCGCTGCTTGCACCATGAGGATCTGTCTGGGCATCGTCGGGATAATAACCATCTATATCCCAACACCATTCCCAAACGTTACCGGTCATATCATAAATGCCCAGCTCATTGGGAGCTTTGGTGCCTACAGCATGGGTCGTGGATCCGGAATTACCACTATACCAAGCAACATCGCCAATATTATTACTTCCAGAATAGGTATAGCCCTGAGATTGATTACCGCCCTTGGCTGCAAACATCCATTCCATCTCCGTGGGCAAGCGATAACCATTGGCTGTCCAATCACATGAAATATTAGTATGGTTTTCATCGTTGCTATTCCAGCCGGAAGGCCAACTGTCAGGATTACTGCCATAAGTATCGTAGCTATAGCAAGGCGTCAAGCCTTCCATGATACTGCGCCGATTGCAGTATTCAATAGCGTTAAACCAGGATACTTGCTCCACTGGGTGGTTGGGATTACCAGCAAGAAAGGAAGGATTGGTTCCCATTACCGCTGCATACTCCGCCTGGGTAAGCTCATACTTGCCAATATAGAAACTGGATACCGTCACATTGGAAGTGCCATTGTGGAAGGTACCGCCGGAAACGTAAACCATTTGATCGGGAGGCGTGATGTTTATCGCATATGTAGCACTGGCTCTGGAACTGGGTGTCCAACCATTCATAAATGCCTTGGCTTTGATGGTTGTGCTTTGTGAAACTGTAATTGGGCTTGAGTAGAGTGAAGAAAACACTGTGGGTTCACTGTCATCGGTGGTATAATGAATCGTAGCTCCACTGGTCGCACAGCTGATGATGACATTCTGGGGTGATGGATATGAGCCGCCAGGAGGATTAAAGGTTGGGGTCGCCACTGTTTCAGGATAATCAATGGTATAGTCTGCACTGGCTGTGGAGCTGGGTGTCCAGCCACTCATAAACGCCTTGGCTTTGATAGTGGTATCTTGAGAAACTGTAAGTGGACCGGAGTATGCTGTTGAAGACTCTGTGGGAGTATTGCCATTGGTCGTATAACGAATCGTGGCTCCACTGCTCGCACAGCTGATGGTGACATTTTGGGTTGATGAATATGAGCCGCCAGGAGGATTAAAGGTTGGGGTGGCAACGGTTTGTGCGTCAGGTTCAGTCGTCTTCTTATTGCAACTAAATGTCATCAATACCAACGCAAGTAAAATAAAAACTGAAATAAGGGTTTTTGTGCTTTTCATGATATACTCCTTTATTAACCAGGTTAGCTATTTATACGTAATCTCTTTGTATTATCTGAACTACATTTTGTTTGGTTTGAAAGGTTGGTATAACTTCCAGATTGCGGGGGTTAAGACCGGTCTTGACCGTGGTTTCAAAGCCCAGATTCCTGAGCAGAGCGCCCACAGCCCGGGCATCGTTGACCGGATTCTTTAGTCGCCCTTCCGTGTAATTGGCATTACCGATTACCAGAGCACGCCGCTCCGCCCCTGCAAAAACTACAATAGAAAACAGTGCAGTTAATAGCAATATCCTTTTTAACATAAACCGTCTCCTCATAAACGGACTTCTCGGAATACACACAAATACAGGGTTTCAGCCGAGCCTCACCTGCAACATGAGCGCATCCGTATTCACGATTCTTTATATATACTTACAACAAAAACAAATCTAATTACAATCATTATTCCCGATTTGATTGTGTCAAGCAAAACCTGTTTTCATGCTTCTCATCCACCTCATTCTATAAACTTCTTAAGATTTATTACTACGTATTCTTGCAGACGTGGATGCCTCCTTCCCCATGAGATGTGGTTGTGATGCCGTTGCCTCTCCCAGCAAATTGCTGGGTATCGCAACGGCATCACAAGCGCATCTAATAAGAGACATGCAGGGGGGCGGCATTCTGCCGCAGTGGACATTGAACAGTGAACAGTGGACAGGGTGAGGTGTGCTCTGATGAATAATGAATGATGAATGGGGTTGCAAGCACCAGACTTTCTTTATACACCTTCTATTGTTTTCTGTGTTCTTCTGCGTATTCAGTGGTTTTAAATAACAGCGAGCGGTAGCGAGCCAATAATTCGTGGTTAAACCAAACATCCGGTTCCCCTCACAAAATACAAACGCGCAAAATAGTTCTTGACAGAAACCCCGGCACTGTATTAGTTGACCATAACACTGATGCAGCACCACGGTGCAAAGCCTAAAACGAGGTAGTATATGAAAATCTTTAACGACGATTCGCCCCTGTATCTGCAGCTACGCAGGCACATTGAAGAGCTGATCCTGGAGCGTCATCTTCAGGACGGGCAGGCCATCCCTTCCATCAGGGTGATGTCTGCAGATTATGGAGTGAACCCCCTCACGGTGTCCAACGCTCTGGGCGCCCTGGTGGAGGAGGGGATTTTGTACAAGAAGCGCGGAGTGGGGATTTTCGTGGCATCCGGTGCGCGCTCTGCCATCATCGCGGCACGGGCACAGGATTTTATAGCCACCCAGCTGCAATCCACGCTCATCAAGGCGCGCCAGCTGGATATTCCCAAAGACGCAATCACAAAATTATTAAACGAAACCTATGGAGGTAGCGATGTCTGACGCTTTTTATCAGATCAACAATCTGGACAAGTACTACGGCAAATTCCAAGCGTTAAATGCCGTTGATTTACAGCTTTCCCAAGGCAAGATTATCGGGCTTTTGGGCAAAAACGGCGCGGGAAAATCCACTCTCATGCGCTGTATGTTAGGCTTTTTATCCTTCGATGGACATATCAGCTTCGATGGAATGCCCATCAAGCGTCACGATATGCGCATCTTTGAAAACGTAGCCTTTATCCCGGACGTGAGCGGCTTGGATGACCGCCTCACGGTACAGCAAACCATAGCATACGTGCGTGGGTTAAATCCGGGATGGAACCAGCCTTTGGCAGAGAAGCTGCTCGCCATCAGCCACCTGCCTCTCAACAAGAAGGTGGGCAAGCTTTCCAAAGGCATGAAGACCAAGCTCTATCTGCTGGTCACCCTGGCGTTGGATATCCGCTATCTGCTGTTGGATGAACCCACCCTGGGTTTGGATATCGTGTTTCGCAAGGAGTTTTTCCACACCATCTTGGGCGAGTTTTTCACCCCGGAAAAGGGTATTTTGATCTCCACTCACCAGGTGGAAGAGGTGGAGGATATCCTGCAGGAGGTGGTGATAATAGATCAGGGGCGCATCCTCTTGCATGAGGATGTGGAATCCCTCAAATCCCGCTTTCGGATTGTGAGCCTCCCCGAAGAGCGCGCACAGGAGATATATCAATACCAACCCCGCAATGTTTCCCGCACTTTGGGCTTTGTGAGCGCCGTGTTGGATTCCTCCCTCGAATTCACCGATGCCAGATATTCCCGCGCCAATCTGGCTGATATCTTTGTGGCGCTGGTAGGAGCTAATAATGAAGCAATTTAAGACCCTCATCATCAACGAATGGAACACCCATCGCCGCACCCTGCTTGCCCCCATGTGGATGCTTGTAGGCGTCTATGGCATCACTTTATTGGGCATTATCATCGGCTACATCAAAGGCGGAGCAAATGCCAGCATCAACCTGCCTCCCACGCCCTGGATAGATACCTTTTTGTATGAAGGCACCATTATCTTTGCCAGCATCTTGGGGATTGTATCCATCTGGGCTGCCATCATTGCCGTGGATGGGATGATCAATGGTGCATTCAAGCGCAAATGTGAGATTTTGCACCACTCTCAACCCGTGTCACTGCCCAAAATCATGGCTGCCAAGTTTGTGCTCCTGGCTTTTGGCTCCATGCTGCTTTATATGTTGCTATCCCTCTTCAACACCTTGGTGGTGGGAATCTTCATGTATTTTTGGAGCTCCGCGCACCTGTATTATGCCATCATGGCTTGGCTGCAAACCGGCATGGGCGTATTTCTCTCCCTGCTGTTTGTCAGCTCCTTCTTTTGGCTGTGCGCCAGTATCTTCAAGCGCAAAT
>JAAYQD010000036.1 GCA_012519465.1 Candidatus Cloacimonadota bacterium | reverse complement strand
CAGGCAGTGGCTTCCCAAGGCAAAGCAAAATAAAGATTTAGAATAACATCTATAAAGCAGTGCGTGAATTCCAGAGCTGGGGTTCACGCATTTTTAGTTGATAGTTTTAGTTAATAGTTGTTAGGGATTCGCTAAAGCCATGGGGTACAAACACTGTATCCCACCTCTTGCCTGTTAACCACCCTTGTACCACCCTTGTCTCACCCTTGTCGAGACAAAGGAGAGACAAGGGTGGTTAATAAGGAAGGAGTGATTAAAGGGACTGTGGACTGGGAACAGGGGTAACTGATATCTGGCACCAAAAGTGTCGTCTCTCCGAGACTCGTCACATATTGCTATAGATTGAGTTGACCTGAAATTACGTCTCTGCCGAGACTCTTTAAGGTGCTTGCTTCGCAAGCGATGAATAAAGCGAATGAGCGCCAGCCTGTGGACAGTGGAGTTAGGCTATCGCTCTCTGGGCTCATTCAGAAAGGGGAGATCGTCTTCCAGATATTGGATAAAGGGCTGTAAGTGAGTGCCCAGATACTGGGTTCTATGGCGTTGGTTGTATTTGAGGGATTCGCTGATGGAGCCATAGATATTGCCGATATAATAGCCAAGACCCACAGTGGCTACCAAGGCGGAAGAAATGGGCAAATCTTTGGAGTGCAATTCATAGGCAGTGGCTGCAAAGATGGAATGTAGAAGCAGGGATGAGATTGCCGTTTGCCATTTGTGGTTGTAGGCATAGCCGGCTCCGGGGATAAGTGCCAAAGTGCCTGCCAGCCATGGGCTTTTTTGGGGCAAGCGCTGGCTTTGCTGGCATATTTGTAACAACGCCGTTTTATCCCAGGCAGTAGAGCTAAACGCATCATCAGGCAGAGAATGGAAGAGGGATTGTGCAGTATTGCTGTTGCCCAAATACAATTCAGCTATTCCCTTCAGTAAAATGGAATTGGCACCATGCGCAAGCTCGGGAATCAAGCGGGCTGCATCATAATTGCCTTGACGCAGATGGGAGAGGCTGAGGAATCTGCGTTGAAATTCGGGGCTTTTGGTGAGTAAAGATTGCTGGTTTCCAAATTCCCACACCTCATCATACATCCCTGCTCCATAATAAGCCCTCACCATCGCCATGTGTGCATACAGGGAGTCAGATTCAGTTTGGGCATGATGGTACAGATAACGCTCATACTCCAAGACGGCGGCGGGATAGCGCTTTTGCTCAAGCAGATAATCTGCGTAATCAGTAATATCTGCCGCTGCGATGCCGGCAAACAGCGTGAACACCACCAAGCAAATAAGACAGATCTTTCTCATGGTACTTGTCTGGATTTGGATGTTGGGATAGGATCCAGGAACCGTTCACTGCCATCGATATAGAGGCGCGGATACTGTTTCAGATCGAATCCACAACGCAAAAGCCTATCAAAACTCATGATCATGCCCTTGAGGAATCCATGCTCGTGGATGGCTTCACGACTGTAAACTGAGCAAGTGGGGCTCATCTGACAACGCTGTCCATCTATGGGGGAGACCACCTGATCGTAAAAAGAAAAGAGCCAATTGTGCTCGTGTGGCTCCTCCACCATTTCCTGCACAGGATATGTGCGCAGCAGGTGGGTCATATCGGAGGCGACAAGATTGTATCCCCCAGCTGAAGAGGATGTGAAAAAAGCGGCATCGCCTATTTTCAACTAAGCCTTGCATTAGTTTTATTTTG
>JAAYQD010000001.1 GCA_012519465.1 Candidatus Cloacimonadota bacterium | reverse complement strand
TACAAATCAATATTGAAGTGCCAGATCAGTATAAAATAAACACCGATAGACAGCTCTTTGGCACCATCATGCGCAATCTCATCTCCAATGCCATCAAGTATTCCAAATCCGAACAAAGCATCACCATCTCTGCTTTCCTGCAGGATGAGCTCATCATCGTTGTGGAGGATAATGGCGTGGGCATCCCCCGGGCCGAACAAAAACCCTCTTTGATATGGACCGCAATTATCGCACTCACGGCACGCTCAACGAAGCTGGCACGGGGATTGGACTCCTCTTGGTAAAAGAATTGATGAATGCCATCAAAGGCACTGTGGAAGTGGAAAGCCGCCTCAATCGCGGCACAAAGATCACCCTGAGGTTAAATCAGAAGATGCTGGAATAACCGACGCGTTCACACACCGCCATCCAGATGCATCCCGGCTTGCTTAGATTTCCTGGGCGTCCTGCCCGTATATTTCCTTAAAGCGCACTCCGTCTATACCCTGCGGATCGCCGTCATACACCACTTGCCCATCCTTTAGCGCCAACACCCTGGTTCCATACCGCCGGGCAAGGGATAGAAAGTGCAAACTGCAGATCACCGTGATTCCCTCCCTATTGATCTCGCCCAGGTATTGCATGATGGAATCCGCCGTGGCAGGATCCAAGCTGGCTACCGGCTCATCAGCCAACACTATACGGGGATTTTGCATCAAAGCACGGGCTATCCCCACCCTCTGCTGCTGCCCTCCCGAGAGGTGCTTCACCTGTTTATCCGCCTTCTCTTCCAGCCCCATCCGTTTCAGATTCTGATGTGCCAATTCTATGTCTTGTGCACTAAACTTTTCCCAAAAACTGTGGTATCCCAGCCTGCCGGTCAGCACATTGGTCAGCACACTCAGGTTTTTGATCAGGTTAAATTGCTGAAATACCATTCCAATCTTGCTGCGATAGCGTCTCAGGTCTGCACCGCTCAGCTCTTTGATTGCCTGCCCTTCAAAAAAGATCTCTCCACTGCTGGGCTCTATCAGGCGGTTGATACAGCGCAAAAGGGTGGATTTGCCGCTGCCGGATAGCCCCAAGAGCACCACAAAATCACCCTCTTCCACATTCAGGCTCACCCCGTCGATGGCGTTCAATTTGCCATCATAGCTCTTTACCAAATCCTTGATTACCAGTTGTGGCACATGCCCCTCTAATCCAAAATCTTGGCAGGATCCAAATCCATCAGCTTCAATGCCTTGCGCACCCCGTCATAATCAGAGTCTGTAGCTGGATTCAAACCGTCCACATCATATAGGGATTGCAGGATTTTCTGCCCCTTGTCCGAATCCGCAAATCTTTGTATGGCGCTTATCACGTTGGCCTCCAAATCCTGTGGCATATTCTTGCGGAAGGTCACCGTATCATTGGGCATCCAATCCGTATAGGCAAAGGGCGCCACCTTTTCCATGATGTCAGGATGTGTATCCAACAGCTTTTCCCGCGCATCACGCGGACCCGTCTCATCTTCAGGAGACCAATATGTGCATGCCACATCGGCAGTTCCGCTATATACCGCCAAAATCGCAGAGTTGTGGGAACCTGTAAAACGTGTCTGGGAGGGCTCTATCCCCTTTTCTTTCAGCATGGCAGATGGATAGATATAGCCGGAGGCGGATGCGGCATCTGTGTATGCCACCACCTTTCCTGCCACATCTTCCAGGGCTGTGATCTCGCCATCCGTGCGGGCTACAAATTGGCCGCGATATTCCGTGCGACCATTGCGCACCGTGATAAACTTCACATCCGCATTATACTTTTCTTTTGCCAATACATAGGCAAAGGTGGGCAACCAGGCAATATCACATTTGTAACTGCCCAATGCCTCGATCACGGCGGCATAGCTGGTGGGCACAGCCACCTTAAAATAATACCCGGTCTCTTCCTGCAGCGCCTTGGCTATTGCCTCGCCGCTGGCCACCACTTTGCCCGCCTCCAAAGACGGCACAAAGTACATCTTGATTGGGTTGCGTTTGCTACCCAAGTTTTTATTTGCCTTATCCCGCCGTGTGGCTTCACTCATACAGCCAGCCACTATCAGCAGGATAACCATGCTCAATATGCTTAGTCTTCGCATCATTATCGCTCCTTTTTTATATCGGTGATGCAAGTGTTCAAAATATTATTACCACGGACTGCGGTCAATTGTTTTTTTATCTTCCCAGCCCTCAACACCCATTTCACTATGCCCACTTCCAGCCATCAAACAGGCTGTCCACTATCAACAGCCTCCTGCCCAATTCCCCTTTCAGCTCCCTCATGCCATAGCCATCCAAGGTCAATTCATCATCATTAAACATATTGGCAGGCAATATCAGGGTTTGTTCGGGATGGGATTGATGCTGTCTTAGAATGTCTTGAGCCGTCAAGAGCCCGCTCACGTTTACCAAAGGACCCATAAAGTGATTCTTGATCTCACGGGCAGAGATCCGGCTTTTCGCAAGATCAGTTTGCAAGCGTTTTACTATTTTCAGGATTTCCCTTGTGGAGGCGCTGGAGTGTAGCAAGAGATATTCAGCCGGATTATCCTCCAATTCCTGGGTGAATGCCCTGCGGTTACTTCCAAATCCTTGCCTCAGCAGGCTCAAGAGCCCAATGCCGTTTTCCGCCTGCGGATAATCGTTGTAATATGCCATACCCGGAATTGCCCTGCCACTCAACACATAAAATTCATCCGCTGTATAGATTATCTCTCCACCATCTCTCTGGCGCAATTCATCCACCTGTTTTATCAGGTTCTTTGCCATCTTTGCATCAAATCCCTCCAAAGAGTCCAGACCGGTTCTATATTTGGTCAAACCCACCGGCACCACCCCAATGGAAAGCACATTCAGTGATGGTGTCAAAAGGTCTTTAATGGTTCGCTCCAGCTCTTCCTGGTCGTTATATCCCGGCACACACACTATCTGCGTGTGCATCTGTATCCCAGCCCTGCTCAGCCTCTTGAGTGCCCTCATTATGTCAAAATCCTTCCTATACCCCATCATCCGCTGTCTCAAATTCTCATCAGTGGTATGCACAGAGATATACAGGGGGCTGATGTGCTGGTTCATAATTCGCTTCATCTCCGCTTCATTGAGGTTGGTGAGGGTGATATAATTGCCAAAATCCCGGGAATACAGATAATCGTCATCCTTCACATACAGGCTCTTGCGCAGCCCCGGAGGCATTTGGTCTATAAAGCAGAAGACGCAGTTGTTTTCACACCAGCGGGGCGGCGGCATCTGGGGTTCTATGCCCAGGGGCAGGGGTTGATCCCTGATGATTTCAATATTCCGTTTTTTCCCCTTCTTGTCTTCTATCCTCATGTCCAAGAGATAATCCGAGCCATAGTATTGCAGATCACAGAAATCTCTTATCTTCTGCCCATTGATGCTCAGGATCGTGTCTCCATCCCTGATACCGTGTGCATAGGCCAGATATTCAGGGTGTACATGCCTGATTTTAAGCGCCATTCAATGCCTCCGCACGGCTCTTATGTATTGCGAATCCTGTCATAACGAAATTTGAAACGCTTCAAGCCTTCAAAGATGGTGCGTGCCAGACGCTGTTGATATTCATCATTTGCCAATAGCCGTTCTTCCTCTTTATTACTGATAAAGCCCAGCTCGATTAGCACTGCCGGCATAAAGGCTCCCCTCAGCACATAAAAATTGGCTTGTTTCACGCCCCTGTCTCCACCCCTGGCGCCCGCCACCAGGTTTTGTTGGATCAAGAGTGCCATGTTGTTTGAATGCTCCAGGTGTTCCGTCTGGCTCATATCGCTTAAAATGAAGCCCAAGGCATCATACTTTGCCTTTTCTCCCTTGCCTTCATACTGTTCCACCACATTGTTTTCCAAGGCCTCCACCGCACGGGCATCGGAGGTCTGGGCTGTGGATAGGTAATAGGTTTCTATTCCGGAGGCGGATCTGTTGTTGGAGGCATTGGTATGCACGCTCACAAAGATGTCTGCCTGGTTGTTATTGGCAAATTTGGTGCGGTTGCCCAAGGTGATAAAGCGGTCATCACTGCGTGTCATCAATACCGTCACGCCCAGCTCCCGCTCCAACATTTCCTTCAGCTTTAGGCACACGCTCAAATTCACGTCCTTTTCCCGCAGTTTAAGTACATGCCCCACCGCCCCGGGATCGTGCCCGCCATGCCCCGGATCCAATACTATCACTTTTACAGAGCGGTCTTTGGGACGGTTTATCTGCAAGACCTTGTTTTTCAGCTCCATATCTGGGAAGTGTTTGGGCAAATGCTCTGTCACAAAGAGGGAGGGCAGGTAAAAGGTATTGCCCACACGCCTCACATTCAGATGCATGTTCCAGGATTCGTTGTTATAGCTGTAAAAGGGAGAACCCAACAAAAAGATAAACTGCTTGCCTGCCAGATGCAGGTGCAGGCGGTTATCCCCGCGTTCTTCTTTGATGATGGAATTGAACACCTTGTTGATGGCGTCTGCTTCCACATACTGGGCTTCGCCTATCTTGAT
>JAAYQD010000035.1 GCA_012519465.1 Candidatus Cloacimonadota bacterium | reverse complement strand
GTATACCAATTTCACCACTTCAGCACATTGTTATGGGCACTCTTTAGGGAGAGTGCATAATCTGTCAATACTTTTCTTAAAACCCCCACTCAAGCCCACCACAGACAAGCAGTTGCCATTCTATCCCTTGTATTCCACCACCAATAGGGTAAGGTCATCCCGCGGGATGCCAGAGCCAGAAAACTGCTCAACTCTTTCATACAGCGTTTCTGCGATTGTCTCTATATTCTCTTCAGTCACGGTGGATAATGTATCCTCCACTCTCTTTGTAGTATAAAAATCACCCCGGTCATTCATCGTCTCCGTCACCCCGTCTGTCATCAACACCAGCTTGTCTCCCGCCTCGATTCTCAGCACTTTTTGTTCTATAACAATGTCCCTAAAAACGCCCAAAGCAGTGGAATCTGTCTGGTCATGCTTGATGATGGAGCCATCTTTCTTGATTTGATACCAGGGCAGATGCCCACAATTGGATACAGAAACCTCGCCTGTTTTGAGGTGAATCATGGCGAGTATGATGGTGATGAGGGTGGATTCCAGGTTTTTGGAACACAGAAAATCATTCAGGGAAGCCAGAATCTGCGAAGTATCTTTCAAGGAATCCGCCGTGGTTCTGATATGGGTGGAGGCTATTGTCATGGTCATTGCCGCCACGATTCCTTTATCCACCACATCAGCGATGGCAAAACAGCAATGATCGTCATCAATCATAAAGTAATCATACAAGTCACCACCCACCGCTCCGGCGGGATTGAGCATCCCATAAAAACTGATTTGTTCAGACAGAGAAACCTGCGATCTATTGTGAGGAACCAAGCTCAGCTGCACTTGCGAGGCAAATTCCACCTCCGCCTGTATCCTCTCTTTCTCCATGGAGACCTGCCTCAGATTGGCAATATATCCCTTGAGAGAGTTCTTCATTTTATTGATTGCGGTAAAGAGCTGATCTATCTCAAAGATGTCTCCGCTTCCGGAAAGGACGGCATCAAAATCACCCTCTCCGATACGGGCGGCATTGGCGGCAACGCTCTTTAGCGGACGGCTGATACGGAGGGTGCGCAAATAAATGGTCAAGAGAGTGAGAGCAAATGCAATCGAGAAGACGAAAACAATGGTAAAGAGCAGGCGTTTGCGGTCTGCAAAGATAAAGGAACTATCAGTCACAATGGCAAAAGTCCATTTATTGGATGGCAATTGAGCATAAGATATCCATTGGCCTGCAAAGTAGGAATGCTTAGCCATTTTGTCCATCCCCCTCTCGCCCTCTATCATGTTCCTGCCCACGCTTTTCAGGTTGTCATCTTCATACTCCACTGCCAGGTTGAAGATGCTGTAATTCATGATCAATGAATCTGCAGGGTGCTTGATAATGGTTCCCACGTCAGACAGGATCATCGAGTAAGACTGATCTGTCATCTTTTGAGGCAAATCAATGTCCTTAAGGTCTTTCACGGCAATATCCAGCCGCAATACTCCAGTTATCCTTTCTTCCATGCGCAGAGGCAGAGAGAAGGAACACACCAATTGTTTGGTTCCAAAAGCATCAAACCAAGGCTCGCTCCATTGCGCCACGTTCATTAGATACGCCAGCTGATACCAATCCCTATATATATAATCTTCGTCATTTAGTGGCATGGCGAGGGCTTTGTCTTTATCGCCCCTCTCAAATATGGTCGGATTGTATGCCCCCATCAGTTCTGGAACAGGAACAATACACACTGATGAAAGGTCCGGATTATGCTGCATCATGGAGCTTATATAGGCTATTAACTGCTCTTTCTGTATGTCAGTGCCAACCACATAGGTTCTTAGCACTCTGCCAGACATTTCTATGGTGCTTAGTTTATTCTCAAATTGTGCCACCCGCTCGCTCACCTCTGTTTCCAGATAGTTTTGGGAATTGCGTAAAAGTATTTCGGAGATTATGATATAAAAGGCTATCAAAGAGACGGCAAAAATGATGATCATGATCCGGATGGTATGCCAGATCATACTATAGGCGAAGGAACTGCGGTTGATCTTAATCTGAGCCATGGGGAAAGAACCTTTCATAAGCAAGCCCGCTAAGGGTGGGATTTTGGGGCAGAATAAATGTTTTGGCATCAGCAAAGTCTTTTCGATCCAGCACACCCAGAGGCTTATTATCGTCCAAAACACAATCTTTCAAGGCATTCAGCATCCACCGTTGATGGGAGATATTGGTGGGCAGATGATGCTCTTTCATGATTCTCATCACCACTGCCAAGGTTTCTTCAGGATGGTTAAAGGCATAACGCCATCCCTCCATCGTGGCGTCTGCAAAAGCCTTGCATTCCTGGGGATGATTGTCAAAGTATTCACGGGTGGTATATATGCCATCCTCTGCATAGTCATAATCCAAATCCTTGAATCTGATGGTAAATAAATCCTCTTCCTCCAAGCCGGACATCAAGAGGATGTGATATTCATTATAATACATCAGGTTGGCTACGTCGATGGCATCTCTCAAAAACAGAGTGTTTGTCCAATCGATTTGCAGTATTGTGGGGTTTGGAACATGGGTTTTCAAAAAGTGTTGGCTCAGCTCGCGATAGTCACTCAACCAAAGCCCTATGCGCTTGCCTTCCAAGGATTCCATCGAGTTGATACCGCGATTCTTTTTGCCCACTAACATGAGGTTTGAATGTTGAAAGCATTGTGCCAAGTTTACCAATTCAACGTTTTTCCCATGATTGTTCAAAGCCGTTAATAACATCATTGTGGTCACATCCGCTTCACCTGTACGCAACAATTCTACCACAGAAATGCCGGGTTCCAGAGCTAATATCTCCACATTCAAACCATACTTTCTATAAAACCCCTTTTCCCGCGCCATATAAAAACCGGCAAATTGGGATTGATGATTCCATTTTGGGTAATAGCGAATAGTGAATAACTGGGAATCTTGATGAGGAAAAGTCTTGCTTTTTTGGTGGGAAACAGCTACGTTATTCTCCTTGCCCTTCGCCTTGCAGGCAAAAGAAAACAACAAAATAAAGCCTACAGCCATCATAGTTAAAACAATTCGTAACTGTCTATAAAGCAAGCCTTTCATTCTTATCTCAATATCAAATATATTTACCATATATGGGATACGGGTTACTAATTAATGCAAACCCATATAAGGCTAAACAATAAACACTCGCATAGCTTTATCTGTCAATGCAAAAATAGACAAGTCCTTGGAGAAACTCATCCTGCCCGTGGAAAAAAAGAGACAGCCGCCTCAGCTCTTTCCCTCCAAGAATAGCTATGCCTTATAAAGCAGAATCAATTAAATCCCTTCAGGTCACCTCATATTTATCAGTCCTTGCCCATTAGCCACCCTTGTCTCTCCTTTGTCTCGGCAAGGGTGAGACAAGGGTGGTACAAAGGTGGTTAACAAGGAAGGAGTGTCCCGTCCTAAGATTGGTTGACCACTTTTGTAAGAGAAACGGGGTTGAATTGTGGAGCAAAAAAGGCGTAAAAGCTGATTTTCATTGACACCCAAAGCCCTTGTCAAGATTTGGCTATATTATCAATTGACAAGGAGAGTAAGTGGACGAGAGAGTTTTCACCATCACAGTGGGAGGCAGGGCAGGGGAAGGCGTGAAGAAAGCCGCACAGGTGATTGCACACATTTTTTGTGCTGCAGGATGGAATGTATGCCAGGCTGATGATTATCAAAGCCTCATCCGGGGCGGACACAATTTTAGCACCGTCAGCACATCCAAGGCGCCTGTTTATTGTGCCCACCAAAATCATGACCTTCTTATCTGCTTTGATCAGAGGAGCATAGATAAGCATCTCAAGCGGCTCAAAGATGGAGCCTTGCTGTTTTATAATTCAGATGAGGCACAGTGTGAACAGGGCATTCCCATCCCCATGAATACCCTCATGAAAAAGCATTATCATGGTGCATCCAATGTCAGTCTGGCAGCACTTGCAATCTTTGCGGCATTGGCTGGGATGACAGAGGAACAGCTGCAAGAGCAAATAGTGCAGCAATACAGGCGTGATATCGAGGAAAATACGGCGTATGCCATGGAGATATATGGCATCGTGAGCCAGAGATGTGATTATGGATTGGATTGGAGCGTTAATCAGCCTTTCCACTTTGTATCCGGAAACCAGGCCATCATCCTTGGCGCCAGCAAAGCAGGGTTGGATTTCTTTTATGGATACCCCATGACGCCTGCATCTTCACTACTACATTACGCTGCGCTCAAGCAGGAGAGCCTCAATCTTTTTGCCATTCATGCCGAAAGCGAACTGGCTGCCATCAATATGGCACTGGGTTCCGCCATGGCTGGATGCAGAACCGCCGTTGGCAGCAGTGGCGGAGGGTTTGCCTTGATGCAGGAAGGCTTTTCAGCGGCAGGGATGGTGGAAGCACCGCTTTTGTGCATACTATCCAGTCGTCCG